>JBNMJE010000005.1:0-52010 GCA_050873645.1 Succinivibrio sp.
AGGTTATCATCATTAAGATAAATAGAATTGTACAAAATCTTATATTCCATTTCTCTTTTATTGAATTTGATCTTTCTTTGCTTTTGGTTTATTCATCCTGTAAAGATCTCGTATCATTAGGCTCAATACTCCAAAAAAAGTTATCATACCAATAATAAAAAGAATTGTACAAAATATAATCATTTCTTTTGTCTTCTTAAGGTTGTTAGCTTCTTATGATTTGCTATCTCTATAAAGCTCATAAAGCATCAAGTCGATGACTCCAAAAACGGATATCGTGCTAATAATAAAAAGAATTGTACAAAATAAGATCATTCTTTCTACCTTCTTACGTTTGTTACCTTCTTATGATTTGTTCTTCTTATAAAAATCATAAACCATCAAAGAGATTATTCCCAAACAGAAAATAAACTCAAAAATAAATAGAACTGTAACAAATATCATTTATAGCTACTCCTCATTCTATATATACAGAAAGAGATAAATCCAAGAATAAAAGCTACTGCCACCATAATAGCAAACTCTAGCTTTTTTATATAAGGAGACATTTCATTGCTTGCAAAATGAAAACCGATAATTTCATTTCCAATTTTTACAACATCAAACTCGTCAAAGAAGAACACATATGAATAACCAAAAACGGTCATCATAGAAGCAACGACAACTGGGAACAAAAGGTCCAACAGTTTTGCCTCTCTTAGCTTATTTTCGATATTTTCCACTCTTGCTTTGAGTTTAGAGTTTTCTTCCTTTAAACGCAAGTTTTCCTTTTTAATCAGAAAAATGCCGGGTTCTAACGACTTTTTCATTTAGTTAATCCGTAAAACATACTTATACCTATGACTCTAAGACAATTGTCTTAATACTAGTAAATGCTCTACAGTAGCTGCAGAGCTTTTCATTCTTGTACTACTTAATCAACGTCATCTTTATCTGTTGAGTTTTTACTGCGTCGTCTCGATTTTTTCTCTACCTTGACTTCTTTAGAGTCACATTCAGCTTCTTGTAGGGGCTCTTCATTTTTCTCACTCACCTCAAGATCACTGCCTAAATCGCTTTTCTGCGTAACTTTTAAGGTTTGCTTTTCATGACCAAAGATGTCGTTGCAAAGACGCATTACATACTCATGCTCTACGTCAGGAAGTCGTAGCGCAAAACACATTTTGATGATCTTGTGGACGGTATAAGGAGTTTCAACGGACAATAAAGCTGCAATTTTCAACAGGGTTCTTGTCGAAAAAGGAGCAGAGATCTGCCTTACACCATTCTCTAAGCCCTGTTCAACAACGTTTCTTAAATCATGGGCAAAGTGTAATAACTTCTTGCTCATCTCAATCCCAAGATCAGGGAAATTACTCTTAAGCATTTCAAGCTCTACGATAGGCTTAGGGTAGCTCATTTCGATAAAACGCCATCTATCTAAGAATGCCTGATTTAACAATCTAGCGCCATTGTAGAAACCAGTCATATCGCCAAAGCCTTTGGTATTAGCTGTTGCAATAACTCTAAATTGAGGATGAGGTTTAATGATCTCGCCGTTATTTGCAAGAATTGTAAGAGGCTTACCTTCTAAGACATCATTTAAGACAGATAAGTCACCAGGCGACATCAGATCGATCTCGTTTAGAATAAGGATCTCACCGTAGAGCATCGCTCTAGTTAAAGGACCATATTCATAAACCAGTTCACCTCTTTTTAAGGTGGTGTGACCTATAAGATCCAGTGACTCACACTTATTAGATAAAGTGATCTGCTCTACGCCCCAGTTAAGTCTGGCTGCAATTTGTAAGATCAAAGTAGTCTTGCCACAACCTGACGGACCACTAATATAAAGGCAGTCTTTAAAAGGATAGATTAGATAGAGCAGAACTTCATTTAGAACATTAAGCTCAAAGACATAGTTCTTATCTAAATTAGGGATATGATCAATAAGATTGCTAGGTTCTAACTCACACTCTTCAATAGCGATCTTGTCGGAGTTAAACACCTTTTTTAAATTTACGTTAAACATCATTTATTTTTCCTAGTTGTGATTTAAATTATCTTTTATGAGCCTAATTTGATTTCTCTTGCTAAAACTTTGCTAGTTACAGCTACCTTTCCTAGAGAATCAGTAATTCTGAAATTGCGCAACTGTCCTGATACGCAAACTCGGTTTCCGCATCTGACAATTTGGGCCAGTCTTTTTTGTTCAGCATCATCTTTTTGCTTGAACAAATACACCTCATGGTAATCAGCATATAAAGATGAATTAGGTGAGCTCTTAGCATCATTTTTTAAATTGCCCTCATCTTGTGACACTGAATTTTCCCATTCAGTTTTCAGACTGAATTTCAATTTGAAGGAGTTTCTTTGAGCTCTATAGGACACAGAGCTTACGGTTCCAGTTAAATAAACTTTATTGATATCCATAATTCACTTTTAGCTGTCTTTGTTTTCGCTATAAGCACTAAGTTCATGAACTTAAGCTTGTAAAAGCAATTTCAATTGAGTACGCAGAATTTGAAAAACTAATACGCTCAAATTGCGAGCACAAATTGTACAAAGACAATTTTGATGACTTTAAAATTTACTGACAAAAAGTGAAATTTCTAGAAAAAATTTGAAGTGAATTTATTGATTTTAAAGGAAAATAAAAATAGCACTTTTGAGTTTTTTAGATAGTTTAATGAAAACTAAAAGTGCTATTGAGGGTAGGATTAGGCATCTACAGATAAACGTGAAGGACCGCGAGCTGTAGCATAGCCTTTAGCTGTATAGGTCATGTTACGAGTTACAACATCACGTACACCTAATAGTACTGCCTGTAATTTATTTGCTGACTGCATACACATTGTGATGAGCTTGCCGTTTATCTCATTTCTGAACTGACATTTTTTCATCATGTTCTTTATGATAGCAACCTCTGGTAAAAACTCTGTATGTAGTTTTGCTACCTCAGGATGAAGTTTTATTCTCTGATCATTTGACTGCAACTTTAACATCAGATCTGATTTCATCTCTGATAAAGGCTTCAAATTCTCAAGATGTCTATCTCTTAAAGACTCATACTCAGCCTGAATTACTTTTTCAAGCTTTTCTAAAATCTCTCTTTGACCATCTAAATAGTCTTTTAGAGGACGTACTGTGTTTTGTGGAGTAGTTTTATTAAAAACAAATCTTGAGGTATTCATAATTCTCTCCTACATCGCACCACGCATCTGATAAAGATCGTAAATTACCCTGGTATCAAGCTCTAGCTCGGTAGCGTAAGTATCCCCTACTGCATACTGTCTTATAACTCGTGCGCCATGTACGAAACCGTCAACTTCTGACTTTACAGAGTTTGAGGTTTCCACATTGCTTGAATTTAGAGTATCGGTGGCTCTGATATAAATTCCGTTAACCTGTTCAGATAATTCTCTGTAAGCTTCAATCTTTGATGCTCTCATAGCTTTAATTTGCTTGATAGCAGCAGTAGCACCAGGTTGACGAGAAATTGACGCATAACCGGTTGCTCTTAAGACTGGATACTCAGATGGCTTGTGTACGCCATCATCTGTCATGGTTAAATTCTTCATGAAAGATACAGAGGAACATGAGCACAAAGCCATTGGCAGCAGCATTGCTACTGCAAAAGTTGTAATCAATCTTCTAAGTCTCATAGATCCTCCTAATCATTAGTACGTGAGTACTGACTCTGGTCATGCACATCTCGTACCAACTTTTCCTGATACATGTAAGTATCAGCAGGATAAATTACTGTAGACTTGCCTCTATTACCAAAACCTAAGAATGAATGCTCTTTGTTATACATATAGTGCTCATAGTTACCTGATGAGGTAGCAGGAACCTTAGCACCTTTGACGTAGTACTTTGAATTAAACTCATCTGAGTCTGTTCTGTAGTAATTGTCTTTAAACTGTTGTTCCTGTCTCTTACGACGCTCTTTGTCTGTCATGGCATAAACAGGAGTATCAGTTGTTGAAGCAGAAGCTCTTACAGAGGTCTTAGTTACAGTTCTTTTAACTACTGTATCAGTTACGTTTCCATTACCAGTGATGGTACCTGGTTCATATAAATAAGAGGTAACGCCGTTTATAGAACAATCTTTCTTACCTGTTCTATAGCAGTAAGGTAATCTCTCATATGGAATGAAACCGGTAGCAGAACCTACTACAGTCTGAGTTGACATATTTATGACACGACCTACCACTACGATACCTGAATCATTACGGGTTAAGGTACCAGCAAAGATATGTCTTACCATTGCCTGACGGGCAACTTTCTTCCAATCTCTTGAGAAGACAAACTCACCGTCTTTAGTAATTGAAATAGCACCTGTAAGCTTATACTCAAAAACGCTGATACCACGTCTGTCTAACTCATGGACGAACATCTCAGCCATAGCACGACCTAAATAGCCGGCGTTTTCATAAGTATCAGTATCTACAAATGAGGTTACAGCAACCTTTGGTAATGATGAATAAGTTACGGTCTTACCATCATTGTCAGTTACAGTAGTCTTTGATGACTCATCTTTTGACAGATCGTTCATCATTGTCTGATACAAAATATCAGACATGTTTGAAACAATCTTGCTGATCTCCATGCCTTTTTGGTCATAGACACTGCTTTTTGTAGGTACAACACTAGCTTGTTGTGTCTTGCCACCTTGGGCAGGATTTGCCGAACAGCCTGCAATTACTAGGCAAACTGTAAGGCTTAGCATTTTAAGTAATTTTCTCTCCATCCTGACCTTCTTTTATTTGTATAATCAATAAACCGTGAATTATAAAACGCTAAATTTTTAACGTTTTTGTCAATCTTGGTGTGAATAATGCAAATTCAATGCCATGTGACAAAATTCAATCACAAAGGTGATTTATGAAAATAAGATTATTAATTCAAATTGTATGCTTTTTAGTATTTTCAGTAATAAGCTCTAATGCCTTTGCTACCTGGTATACCGCTAATGGTACTGGTGCAGATAGAAACGATGCTGTAAATGATGCTATTCGTAATGTCATGTTACAGGCTGGAGCTGACGTTAGAATTGAGCAAAACTATAAAAACGGTGTTCTACAAAGTGATAACGTCAATATTATGAGCAGATCGCCTATCAAAAAGTTAGTAGTGATGTCAGAACAGACAACCTTTAGTAAGGTAACAGTCACCATTAAAGCTTTTATTGATGAAAGATTTGCCAAAGCAAGATGCTCTGGTGCAGCTGTGCATAAAGCGGTATTACCAGTGTCATTTAGATTTGCTGACTCTCAGGCTTATCAGGGAAGTATCGGTATTGAAGGCATCAGTAAAGAGCTTGATAAGCTGATTATGGAGAACCTTTACAATACCTCTTCATTTGTAACCAGACCTTTAGTAAAGGCTAATTTGAATACCTCTAATTCACCTAATATGTCTAATGACTTCCAGGTATCTAACCTTTCAAGTCTGGCTAGTCGTTATGGCAGTCAGTACATTATCTTTGGTACGATAAATTCTGTAAGTACCTCTGAGGTTGGAGACAACGTCATTACCAAGTTAATGTACATTCCTACAAGAACCATCAATTTTGATATTGATGTCTATGATGCAATCAATGAGCAGATCATTTTTCACAGAAATTACACAGCAGAAGCTGACTGGCCTTTTAAACAAAGTGAATACATTGATTTAAGATCAGACAGATTTAAGAGTTCAGCTTATGGTCAGAGAGTTTATGGTCTTGCAGCTCAGGTTTCAAAAGATCTTGTATCAGAACTTCAGTGTAAACCTGCTAATGCTAAGATCATCGATCTTGATGGGGATGATGTAGTTATCAATGTAGGTAGAGAGAACGGTATCAGCCCTAATATGAAGTTTACCTTAGTTCAGGCAGCTTCAATGTCAGGTCCTAATGGCGATAATTACAGTGCTTATGAGAAGAGCAACAGTGTCTATAAAGTAGTATCTGTTTACCCTCATGCTGCAAAGTTACATCCTGTTGATTTACAGAACAATACTTTAAATGTAAACGTCAACGATGTAGTAACTTTACAATAACAAAAACGGTATTGTATCAAGTAAATATGCTGATATAATACCGTTGGTTTTGGCCCCATAGTTAAATGGATATAACAAGCCCCTCCTAAGGGCTAGTTGCAGGTTCGATTCCTACTGGGGCTGCCATTCTTCATAGAAAAACTTCTACTTTTTTGCCTTAAGATTTTTTACCACTAAAGAGCAATCTTTCTTGCAGAAAGCTATACCATAAGCATAGATATCAGTGATCTTTGCAATCTTAGTAAAAGGCTCTGCATAGTTCTTCTCTTCAATTTGCCTTAGAGCAATTGCAGCTAATTCATCCATTTCTTCAGCTTTTGAGGTAGCTTTAATCTCAATGATTACAGCTTTGGTATTACGGTCAGCTTTAAAGGTAATATCAGGATATCCATTACCTGCTTCATAGTTAGAATGGTATTCAGAGACAAGTTTTTCACAACTTGTAAAGATGCCATTGATAAAGCCATGGTAGTAGTTCTCTAAAGGTGCTTTAGTTGCAGTATCTCTGATTGAGACATATTTCTGTAACATGTCAAAGAGGATATTAGAGATATCTTGTTGTTTTCCTTTTACTAAAGCATTTACAAACTTACCTGGCAACTTCAGATTTACAAAAACATCATTAAATCTCTTTTGAATATTCTTAGTAAAGCAATCTTTAATCTCTAAGTTAGGCAGTCTTACTACAGTATCATCAGGATTACTTTCAGTTGGAGTTAAAGCATCAGTCTTTTCCCAATCTACAGTTAAGTAACCTGTATGTAGCAATAATGACCAGAAATCATTAGGTTCATGTTGTGATAAACAGTCATAGTTCATGGAGTCGTTTAACTTAAAGCTAATTGACTTACCATCAACTAAATCCTGCATCTTTTGGGTATCACTGTCGGTTAGATAGCCTAAGTATTCATAGACAGCTGGACTTGAGGTTGAAGTTGCCCAATAATTACCAGCTTTCACTTTTTCTGCAGGGCACTTTTGCTGAAAGTTAAAGTTTCTTTTTATAAAGTTAACCACATCCCATGGACAGAACATCTCTTTGTCATAGAACTTGTATCCATCGTAGTTATCTTTTACAGTTTGAGCAGAGTCACCTAAGTCATAACTTTTTAAGAATTGGTATGTATCTTCTTTGGTAAAACCAATGATACCAGTGTACTCAGGCTCTCTATCTACTACAGTATTTACATAGAGGTTATTTACGCCTGTAAAGATGCTGTTCTTTGCTACCTTTAAACAGCCTGTCATTATGATTTTCTTTACATAAAGTTCATTTGTTTTAGGATCTTTTGGTGGCGTTTTAAAGAAATCAAATAAAGATGAGATTAAAGTTACCATCTCATCATGGTAGTCTTTTTCCTGTGCTTTAGCTAAAGGTACATCATACTCATCGATTAGAACATATACCTGCTTTTTAAAATGCTTATATAGCATTGTTGCAAGATTTATGATTGAGGAGGTCACATCTGATATCGCATCGTCATTATATTTTCTTAAGTAAGATTTTCTTGATAAGTTTGCATATGTTTCCTTATCGTCTTCATTTAAAGCAGGGCTGTCTTTTAAGAAACTATATTCATTAGCTTTAGCTACAATAAGTTCAGCAAGTTTATAATAAGCTGCTTTAAAGGTCTTTCCATAAACACCTTTTAAAGTAAGATTAATAACTGGATGCTGTCCCATGTATTTTTTGCAGAACTCTTGGTCTTCTAATATTTTGCTGTCTTTAAATGACTTTTGCTGAAGTGTAGTGTCCCCAGGATTATCAGAGTCAATTTTCAAGAATGACTCAGACATGGTCATAAACAACGACTTACCAAAGCGTCTAGGTCTCGTAAATAACATTACATACGACTTATCCGTATCAATCACGTCTTTAAGACATGATGTCTTATCTACAAAGTAACAACCGTCAGCTTTTAAATTGTCAAAATCATCTTTTCCGTATGGCAAAGGTAAGAATTGTTTAGTAGTCATTGTCTTATTCTCAATTCATTAGTTCTTCTTCAATTATACATGATAAAAATTTTGAGAATTTTGATTAGTGGCATTTAATGCTAGTAAATAGAGTTCTTACAAAGATCTGCTACATCATTAAGCCAGAGGTTATCTGTAAAGCTGTTTTCTTAGCCTTTTCAATAATTGCTGACAACTTATCTGTCGTAAATTTGTTGATGGTACCTACAATAGAGATAGCACCTATTAAATGACTGTCAAGGTCAAACACAGGCACTGCTACACAGCGGATCTCAAGACCACCTTCACCATTGTCATAAGAGAATCCTCTTAAATGAATTGAAGCTAATTCTTTGCGTAATGCCTCAGGGGTAGTAATAGAGTTAGCAGTAGCAGGAGTGTAGTCTAGTGTTCTTATAATATTCTCTCTTTGAGTAGCTTCCTGATAAGCTAAAAGGCATTTGCCTAAGGCTGTATGTACTAAAGAGATCTCAGCGCCCTCTCTGGACATTATTCTCATACCAGTTTTAGGACTGGTCTTTTTTAGGACATAAAAAGCCTTGTCATCATCCATAATGCCAAAATGCACTGCAAGACAATCAATGCTGGTAATAAGTCTGTCTAAATATGGGCTTATGATTTCTTTTAAATCTAAAGAATCTGAAGCTGAATTACCTAAAGCAACTAGCTTCATCCATAATTGAATAGTCTTGTCAGAATTCTGTCTTAATAAACGCAATTTGACCATATCATCAACAAGGACATAAACAGAACTTCTAGGAAGTCCTGTTAATGAAATAATTTCAGATATAGTACAACGATGATTTTTTTGTAGAACCTCTAAGATCCTCAGGGCTCTTTCTAAGGCAGGGACTCTGATTTTTGAAGACATATAAACACCAAAATGAATAGCTATAATCCAGTATTTTAGACGATTTTGGTGTTTAATATATGATAATGTTTTTCTATCCTGGAATGATCATTCCAAGATCTCTCATCTTAGCAATCTTATAGCGTAAGGTTCTAGGACTGATACCTAACTTAGTAGCAACTTCCTGACGAGAACCACGGCATTCAATTAAAGCATCTAAAATAATCTGATATTCCTGTTGCTTTAACTCACCACCAAGATCCTGAGGGATCTTTTGATTACGTACCATCTCTTCACTGCTTGAAACAGGAGAAGCAAATGAACTTGAGCTTTGAGTCTCTGACTCTTCTTCAGTGATCTGTTCAGGGGCAATCTCAGGTACAGCTACACCTTCAGTGTCAAATGACTGTGACTGCAGAGCATCTTCTAATGAGGACTCATCTAAGATAATGCAGTTGTCATCAACCACTCCGTTTGCCGAGAGAATAAGAGCTCTTTGCATTACGTTATCTAATTCACGTACGTTACCTGGCCAGCTGTAAGCTAAAAGTTTCTTTTTAGCACTCTCTGACAATTTAGGAATTGCCATATTTGAGTCTTTAGCATGTTTTGATAATAAGAAAGTACCAATAGGAATAATATCCTTAGGTCTCTTACAAAGAGGTAACCAGCGTAATGGGAAGACATTTAATCTGTAATAAAGATCTTCACGGAATTTCTTTTCAGCGACAGCCTGTTTTAAATCTCTATTTGAAGTTGCAATGACTCTTACATCTAAAGAGATAGTTTTACGAGAACCTAATCTTTCAACTTCTTTTTCTTGCAGTACACGCAAGAGCTTTGCCTGCAACCCAAGATCCATCTCTGTAATTTCATCTAGAAGGATGGTACCACCTTGAGCCTGTTCAAATTTACCTGGACAGGCCTGTACTGCACCTGTAAAAGCACCTTTTTCATAACCGAATAAGGTAGCCTCTAACATTGAGTCTGGAATTGCAGCACAGTTAATTGCTACAAAAGGACCTGAAGCACGAGGTGATTTATCATGAACATAACGGGATAAAACCTCTTTACCAGATCCTGAAGGGCCTGTAATCATCACGGTTGCATCAGTTGCAGCAACTCTTGCTGCTAAAGATAGCAACTCAGCTGTTGACGGATCAGCAAAAATAGGCTCACCGCCTACAACCTTACTTACAGGAACATAACGAGATACCTGATTTAACAAAACCTCTGGGGCAAATGGCTTTGCTAAATAATCAATAGCGCCATCGCGCATTGCTCTTACAGCGCCATTGATATTGGCATATGCTGTCATTAACAGGACAGGCATATTAGGAAATTTTTCGTGAATTGCGTTTAAAAGAGTATGGCCATCCATAGCGCCCATCTGGATATCAGAAATGACCATATCAACTTTTTTCTTTGAAAGAATATCTAGAGCTTCTTCACCACCTGATGCCTCAAGACAAACATAACCTGTCAGCATCAGTGTATCTACAATCGCCTCTCTTAACTGACTGTCGTCATCAACAATTAGAATTTGACTGTTACTCATAGTATTCCTTTAAACTTCTCTTTAAGCTACAGACTTTTCGTCTTTAAAGCTCTCAGAAGGTTCAAGTACTCCCTCATACTTTGGAATGATCATGGTGAATACTGTTTCCTTCTCATTTGAAACAAGACGTATATCTCCCTGATGTACCTTAGCAACAGCAGCTACTACAGCAAGGCCCAAACCAGTACCATTGCTCTTAGTAGTATAGAAAGGCTCAAAGATATGAGCACTTACTTCAGGCTTAATCATAGGTCCGTCATTTTTAACGCTGATCATAACATTCTTAGTATCAGCTACAAGCTCTATCTTAACGTTTTTTGCACCAGCTTCAATGGCATTTGTCACCAAATTGCTAATTGCTCCGTTTAAAGCTGTAACATTGCCTAAAACTGTCATTGGACGTGGACCAATATCTGAGCTTAAATTTGCACCACTCTTTTCAACTACAGAAGCTACAGAGCCTAAAACACCTTCAACGATATCCACAGCATCTAATACTTTAACTGACTGCTCACCTGAACGAGCATACATTAAAATGTCACTTACCTGAGATTCTAGAGCCTCAAGACGAGACATTAGCTTTTTTTGGAAAACATTTCGTGAGGTCAAAGGTAACTTCTGATTACCTAAGTTTGCAGCATACAAAATAGCAGCAGATAGTGGGGTTCTGATCTGGTGAGCTAAAGATGCAGCCATCTTACCTAATGAAGACAATCTCTCCATATGATTCAACTTATCAGTTAGTTTACGAGTCTCAGTCTGATCAGTCATTTGAACTAACTGACCATGAGCTAAAGGTTTTGTAGATACCTGAAGACGCTTGCCATCTACAGTTGAGATTTCCTGACCGTCATCTTTTTGAGGGCGGAACACTTCATCAATAACCTGATACCACTTACGACCTTCTAAAGCTTCTACGTTAAGCATCTTTAAGGCAGAATCATTAGCCTTTTTTACGACACCTCTTTCATCTAAAACGATGATTGCAGAAGGCTCTTTTTCAAAAATTTCTTTATAGAGTTCTAATTCGTTTACTGAAGCTGTCATAAGTCACCCCACTTTTCTTAAGTTAAGATGACTTATTCAATTATCGTGCCATATATTTTTTTATATGTATATTCAAAGAGTTATATAAAACAAAAATCTATACAATCTTTTTATATGACAGTTTTATGACTGTTTAGAATGAGTCTGATGGCTTTAGGATTGTTCTATGCTCAGAGCATACTGGGCATTCACAGTTTTTAGGAGGTAATTTCATGTTCTTAACCTTCATGCTCAAAGCATCAATGGTTAATAAATGACCGGTTAAAAGCTCGCCTATACCTAAAAGATACTTTACGCACTCAATTACCTGGAAATTACCAATAAGTCCTGGCAGAGGACCAAAGACACCAATCTGCTTACTGTTCTTTACCGCTCCCTTTGGTGGTACCTGTCCAAATACACATCTATAGCAAGGGCCTTTACCAGGTACATAGGTCATCACCTGACCTTGAAAACGGATCACCGCAGCATGACAAAATGGCTTTTTAGCTATCACGCAAGCATCATTGATTAAGAACTTACTTTCAAAGTTATCAGTACAATCTAAGATAAAATCGTAATCCTTAATGATGTCCAAAATGTTATCAGGAGTTATAAAGGTGTTGTAAATATTAACCTTTACCTCAGGATTTAGAGCATTGATTTTGTTTTTTGCTGACTCGGTTTTTAAGACACCAACATCTTTGGTCTGATGAATCACCTGTCGTTGCAGATTTGAGTAGTCCACGACATCATCATCGACAATACCGATTGTACCGATACCAGCTGCAGCCAAATACATTAAAACAGGTGATCCCAATCCACCGGTTCCAATGACAAGCACTTTAGATGAGAGTAGTTTTTTCTGACCTTCAACACCAAATTCTTTTAAGGTAATGTGTCTAGAGTACCTTTCTAGTTGCTCTTTTGTCAGTTCCATAACTTTTCAATAACTCCTAAATCTTTATCGCATTCTTAATACATGAAATTTATGAAAGTCTTAGGTTTCTCCTAAAGACTCATTGAGTATAACGCTATAAGCTAGACTTTTTATAGGCAGGGGCAATAATCTTTTTGGAAATTGCTGTTTAAAGATCAAAAAAGCCTCTACAGGTTAGTGCAGAGGCTTTGAACTTATGTATTAGTAGTAGATTAACCTACGAATACACGTGCATTTCTAAACAGTCTTACCCATGGGCTGTCCTCACCCCACTCATCTGGGTGGTATGAGTTAGATACAGTACGCATTACACGCTCTGGATGAGGCATTAAGATGGTGAAACGACCATCTGTATTAGTTACAGAGGTAATACCATTTGGAGAACCGTTAGGGTTCATTGGATACTGCTCAGTTACCTTACCATTGTGGTCAATGTAACGAACTGCAATCTGACCTGACTTCTCTAAAGCTTCTAAATGAGCCTTATCCTTGAACTCAGCGCGACCTTCACCGTGTGACACTACGATAGGAAGTCTTGAACCTTCCATACCGGCAAACAGTACTGAAGGGCTCTTCTGAATTTCAACTTCAACAAAACGAGCCTCAAAACGCTCTGATAAGTTAGTTACGAAACGAGGCCAGTTCTCTGCACCAGGAATTAAAGATGATAGAGTAGACATCATCTGACAGCCGTTACATACGCCTAAAGCAAAGGTGTCTTTTCTGTTGAAGAACTTAGAGAACTCATCTGCTGCAACTGAGTTGAACAGAATTGATTTTGCCCAACCTTCACCGGCACCTAAAACGTCACCGTATGAGAAACCACCGCAAGCTGCAAAGCCCTTGAAGTCATCTAATTTAACTTTACCAGTTAAAACATCTGACATATGAACGTCTACGCAGTTAAAGCCAGCTCTATTGAAGGCTGCTGCCATTTCACCCTGTGAGTTAACACCCTGCTCACGTAAAATTGCAACCTTAGGAGCAACGCCCTTGCTGATGTAAGGAGCTGCAACATCTTCATTGATATCAAATGAAAGTTCTGCAAACAGACCTCTATCATTTGACTCATCCTTTGCTTCATACTCTTGACGAGCACACTCAGGATTATCACGAAGTGACTGCATCTGATAAGTGGTCTCAGCCCAGATCTTACGGAAGTACTGACGAGGCTCGTTGATGATTTCGTTACCATCACGATTGAAGACGATATGATCATCGCTACGTAATGAACCGATCTCAAAGATGCAGTTAGCTAAACCGTGACCTGACAGGATGTTCATTACAGTCTCAGCATCTTCAACCTTAACCTGTAGAACAGCACCAACCTCTTCTGAGAAGAGAACTGCCAAATCATCTTCACCTAAGTTGTCAATACGGACATTAACACCAGTGTGACCTGCAAAAGCCATTTCACAGATTGTGGTGAATAAACCACCATCTGAAATGTCGTGGTAAGCTAATAACTTGCCCTTACGGTTTAAGAACTGGATTGAATCGAATAAGCCCTTTAGACGTACAGGGTGGTCAAGATCAGGACACTTAGAACCTAACTGACGATATACCTGAGCTAGAGCAGAACCACCTAAACGATTCTGTCTCTCACCTAAGGTTACATAGATAAGAGTGGTTTCACCCTTGTCAGTACGTAACTGAGGAGTTAAGGTCTTACGAATATCTTCAACTCTTGCAAATGCAGAGATGATCAAAGACATAGGAGCAGTTACGGTCTTGTTCTGTCCGTTCTCCTGCCAGGTGGTCTTCATTGACATTGAGTCTTTACCAACTGGTACAGTGATACCTAACTCAGGGCAGATATCCATACCAACAGTCTTAACTGCTTCGTATAAACCAGCATCCTCACCTGGGTGACCATTTGGAGCCATCCAGTTAGCTGATAACTTAACTCTCTTTAACTCACCGATATCAGCAGCTGCAATATTAGTTACAGCCTCAGCTACTGCTAAGCGAGCAGATGCTGCGTGATTTAGCAGAGCAACAGGAGTTCTTTCACCTACGGCACCAGCCTCACCGTGATAGGTATCATATGATGCTGCAGTTACTGCAACATCAGCTACAGGAACCTGCCATGGACCTACCATCTGATCACGAGCTACTAAACCAGTAACTGATCTATCACCGATGGTAATTAAGAAGGTCTTTTCAGCAACTGTAGGTAAACGTAATACACGCTCAGCTGCCTGTCTTGGAGTTACCCCCTCAAGATTTAATTCAGGTGAGTGTTGCTGTGCAGTCTTTACGTCCTTGTGCATACGAGGAGGTTTACCTAATAGAACATCTAAAGGTAAATCAATTGGCTTGTTACCAAAGTATGGATCCTCTAAAACTACACGACGATCTTTGGTAGCTTCACCGATTACAGCATACTGAGCACGCTCACGCTTACAGAAGCCTTCAAAGATATCAAACTTCTCAGCAGATACTGCTAATACATAACGCTCCTGAGACTCATTACACCAAATCTGTAATGGTGACATACCAGGCTCGTCGTTAGGGATCTTACGTAAGTCAAACTTACCACCTACGCCACCGTCAGCTACTAACTCTGGCATTGCGTTTGATAATCCACCTGCACCTACGTCGTGGATGAACATAATTGGGTTATCTTCACCTAGCTCCCAGCAAGCATCGATAACTTCCTGACAACGGCGCTGCATTTCAGGGTTACCACGCTGAACTGAAGCAAAGTCTAAATCCTCAGATGAAGCGCCTGAGTTCATTGATGAAGCAGCACCACCGCCTAAACCGATGTTCATAGCAGGACCGCCTAAAACGATTAACTTAGCACCTGGATCAATATGATCTTTAATGATGTGCTCACGGCGGATGTTACCCCAACCACCAGCTAACATAATTGGCTTGTGGTAACCACGAACTTCTTTACCGTTGAAACTTGTAACTTCTTCTTCGTAAGTTCTAAAGTAACCGCATAGGTTTGGACGACCAAACTCGTTGTTGAAACTTGCAGCACCTAATGGACCGTCGATCATGATCTGTAAAGCTGATGCTAAACGACCTGGCTTACCAAAATCATGCTCCCATGGCTGAACGTCACCTGGAATACGTAAGTTTGATACGCTAAAACCACTGATACCAGCCTTTGGCTTAGAACCGATACCGGTTGCGCCTTCATCACGGATTTCACCACCAGAACCTGTTGCAGCACCAGGGAATGGAGAAATAGCTGTAGGATGGTTATGGGTTTCTACCTTCATTAAGATAGGCATATCCTCTTCGTGGTATGCCCACTCGTGATTAGGATTTGGGAAGAAACGACCTGCCTTTGAGCCTTCCATAACAGCAGCATTATCTTTATATGCTGACAGCACATAATCACCGTTGGTCTCAAAGGTGTTTTTGATCATGCCGAATAATGATTTGTCTTGTAATTTACCGTCAATCTTCCATTCAGCACCGAATACCTTATGACGGCAGTGCTCTGAGTTCATCTGAGCAAACATGTACAACTCGATATCGGTAGGATCACGGCCGATTACCTTGAAGCTGTCCATTAAGTATTCCATTTCAGGCTCTGATAAAGCTAAGCCTAACTCTACGTTAGCCTTGCGCAGTGCATCCATACCGCCTGTGGTTAAAGCAACAGTCTTAAATGGCTTTGGAGTCTGCTTTTCAAATAGCTTTGAACCTTCTTCTAAAGAGAACAGAACGGTCTCCATCATGCGGTCGTGAATTAAAGCACTTACTTTTTTCTTCTCATCATCAGAGAATGTGCCATTCTCTTTTACGATGTAGTAAGCAATACCACGCTCAATTCTTAAGATCTTATTAAGACCGCAGTTGTGAGCAATATCAGTAGCCTTAGATGCCCAAGGAGAAATGGTACCTACACGAGGAATTACAAAGAATAGCTCACCTTTATTCTCGGTTTCGTCCTTTGATGGACCATAGCTTAGGATCTTGTTTAAAACGGTCTTTTCCTTATCGGTTAAAGACTCTTTGGTATCAACAAGATGAACAAAATGAGTACTAATTGAACTTACCTTGATGCCTTCTTTACCTAGAGCATTGATAATCTTTTCAATTCTAAAGGTTGAAACGGCAGGAGAACCTAAAATGATATCCATCAGAAATGTTCCTGTTTAACTAACTGATATAGTGAAATGACTTTTTTCTAGAGTTACTGTTTTGCTTAAGATGTAACAACCTACCTTAAATAAAACAGCTCTAAAAAAATGTGGCTGTATTTTACCACATTGCAAGTGAGCATATGTCAATTGGTGTACTTTTAACCATAATTAAGCATAAGTAATGAAAACAACCTTGTAAATCGAATAAAAAATCCATTCACTCCTTGTTTACATCAAGATACTGGTGTTTTAATTAAGATGCAGAGACATCATGTTTCTAGACTTGGTTGGTAGGGGGATATACATAGTAAAAGAGATCCCTAAAAGAACTAGAGAGCTCTTTGAGACTTTCAAAATTCCCTTTCCGAAAAAACAGATCAAAGATTAGTAACTATGATCTGCGGAATTTAGGTTGAAAATAAAAAATGGCCCTTTACTGGTCCGCTGTACGACAGATGTCGCCTGAAGCGCTAAAGGGCTCTATCACTACAATTGTAGATTTATGTTTTCCTATCATCAACTCTTTTTGTTGATAGACTTAACAATAATTGACCTTATATTTTTTTTGAATCCTATAAACCTTTCATTACTGTAGTACCACACAAAACAACTTATTTAGCTAGGCGATTTTATTTTTAGCTCTCCATACGAGTTTAAAGAGCCCAAAAGCCTAAAAAAGGATGTAGAAAAAAAATAGTTCAAAGATTAGTCACAGATGATATGTGAGGCTAAGGAGTAAAACAAATTCATAGAGCAAAAGATAAAGCCCCTTGTAATCGTAAATCCGCCTATAGCGGCAGCAACGACTTCACAAGGGGCTACTAAAACCATATCAATAGTTTATGTCTAATTAGATATATAAAGCAAGCTCTACCACTGGTAGTTCTATGCTGTTTTGTTATTCTTTGAACTATATGTGACGCAGAACATACACAAAAAAAGCCAAAAATTATCTTTCTGTTAGGTATAATAGGTGCCGACGGAGGTTCAAAATGAAAAAATCAAGTCGTTTACTTCATAACAACACAGCAGCAAGACGTTCACGTCAGCGTCAAATGTTTATCAAAGATGCTAGAGCTCGTCGTCAGGCTCGTCAGGAAGTTTTCTTTATTCAGGAAAAATCTTCATCATAGCTTATAAAGCGTTATTTTTCTCGGAAAGACCTATCTGTACAGTTTTATTTGAGATTTCATATTGTTATCTTGACATTGTCTTAAAATTATCTACACTGTAAACAACCTTACCCTGTGCGCTTAAGAGTTCTTATGGACCTAGTAACTACGTACAGGGGTATTACAGCTATTCTCTAATTCCTTTTTCTGTTGTCTGTACACCATCTAACTTACTTTAAGAGCAATTTACCAATAGAAGTCATTCAGCTTATACAAAAGGTAATCTTTTTTCTAAAATTAATACTTTAAAATTTTAGGCACTTTTCTTGCATAAATACTAAAAAAGTATGTTCACGTGGCAAATAACTGCCATCTCAAATTAATTTATGCAAGGAGAGATCTATGTACGGCCGTAACCTCAGAGCCTATCAGAAGACCACCGTCAACGCAGAAATTTCAGTTGCTGATCCTTATTATGTAACTAAACTGCTCTATCAGGGACTCTTTGAACGTCTAGCTCAGGCAAAAGGAGCAATTGAACGTGGAGACTTGGCTTTAAAGGCAAAAAAACTATCTACTGCTACTGCAATTTTAGAAAATTTGAGAAGCACACTCGACTTTTCTCAAAGCAAGTCTATTGCACAAGGCCTTTATGACATATACTCATACATGATTGATCAGGTTGCTGAAGCTTCATTAAATTTGATGACACAGCCTATTGATAATGCAATTAGAGCTTTAATGCCAATTAAAAAAGCATGGGATTCTATCCCCGTTACAGCTCAGCAGGAAGCTGCTTCAAAGAGAACTCAAGAGCAGTTAAATGTTGATCTGAACCATGCAGATAATATGGCTAAAGGCAGCGTATAAAGGCACTACATGACTTTACAAGAAATCATAAGGCGAATTACAGAAGCTGAGAATTCGCTTTGTAATGAACTAAAAAAAGATGACTTAGGTTTTTCTGCTGATTATCTTAGTTATACTCAAGAGCTTTTACAGGAGCTTGAAAAGATAAAGCCTACTCTTAATGCTGAGGAATTAGAAACAGCTAAAGAGTTTGCTAAAGCTTATGCTGAGCACATCAAGTCTCAGGTAAAAGAACTTGCTATTGAAAGAGCTAAGGTAGGTGACGAGTACCGCAAGGTAAAGTCTCGCCACAACATCAGCAACAAGTACGTTCAGTTCAAAAAGATCGCACAAAACCTTAAGTAAACTTAAAAATCCAATAAAAGCGGTTTGCCTATAAAACTAGGCGGCATATAACAATAATCAGGATGAGATATGGAAGATCAGAAAAAGAATTCTCTTTTGGATGACGATCTGTCTTTAGAAGAGCTTGCCAAAAATTTTGACAATATTGATATCAATGATCTTGAAAAGATTCAGGATCTAGCCAAGCTCCAACAGCAGATGAACGATTTTCTGATCGACAGATTTGCTACCAATATTGAAGCTTTCAAAAAGTACATGCCTGATATTGGCAAGTTTTTTGAGCACTACAAGCCTAAGAGAACTATTGAATTCTTCTGTATGCCAAACGGCATTCCTAATCTTTATTTTCCTGATACCAATGAGTTTTTCTACAAAACAGCTGATCCTTTTAAATTATGTGAACAGCAGATTGTGCAGATTTTAGAAAGATCAAAGATCCTACAAACCCGTTATGGTCATGAATCTGATCCTTTTGGTCAGTTACATTTTAAGTATTTAAATACTCTAGTTACTTTAGAAGAAGAAATTGAAAGAGATAAAACACTCTCTCCTTTAAAGATTGGCTCTGTACCTAACTGTATGTTCTTTGGTATAGGTTTAGGTTACTCATTAGCTTATCTTTATGAAAGAGTGGAAGTAGCTAACCTTATCATTGTAGAACCTGATCTTGATGTGTTCTTTGCCTCATTACATGCCTTTGACTGGCAGAACTTATTGAAGTTCTTATTTGAGAACAAGTATGCCATCAACATCATGTTAGGACAGACACCATTCCAGTTTACTCAAGATCTGTCAAACTTCTATTCAAAGCATGGTCGTTTCCTGTCATCCTCATGGTTAGGCATCGTCCATTATGCCTCACCTGAGATTAAAGCAATTGCCGATGTGGCAATGCGTGATCTTGATTCAGTACATGCGGCAATGGGCTTCTTTGATGACCATTTGTTTGGCGCAAGCCATGCCTGTCATGCGCTCTTAGACAAAAAGAATTTTGTTTTAAGACATCAGACTTTAGATAAAAAATATTCAAAGTTACCTGTATTTGTTATAGGTTCAGGACCATCTCTTGATAATGACATTCCATTTATCAGAAAGAATCAGGATAAAGCTATTATTGTAGCCTGCGGTACTGCAATTGATACTCTGTACCATGCTGGCATTAAACCTGATTTTTATGCATGTACTGAAAGAACACCTGAAATTAAGGAAGCTTTAAGTGTAATTCCTGATGAGCATTTTTTAGATGATGTGATTTTGCTTACTGGTGATGTAATTCATCCTTACACTACAGCTTTATTTAAACATACAGCTATCTTTGGAAAGATTGATGAGCCTTTCTATAAATATGCTCTAGCTACTATTAAAGAGACCAGAAAAGTAGGCTTCGTACAGTTAATGAATCCTCTTGTAGGTAACATGGGTGTTTCTGGAGCTCTATTCTTAGGCTTTAAAAACATTTATATGTTCGGTCTTGATAATGGTAAAAAGCTAGACTCAAGTGCTATGCACTCAAAGTACACTACCTTGTATAACGAGCATGGCTGTTCTGATCATGGTGGCAATTACACTACTAAACAGCAGGGTAAAGGCAATTTTGGTGGACTTGTAGAGACAGGTTACTTCTTTGCCCTTTCAGCTCGTAACATGGGTTATGTAATTCGTAACCTTGAAGCAGAACGAGGAAAATTAAACTGCATTAACTGCTCTGATGGTCTGTATGTTGAAAACACCACTCCAATGCATTCTTATGATCTTGATTTTAAGAAGTTTAAGAACATTGATAAGGAAGCTTTCCATAAATACATCAACGAAGTTAAGACAGCTCCTGTAAAGGTTACACGTAAAGAGCTTGAGGATATCTTTAATTCCGACATCTTCAATGAAATTGTAAATAAGGTTATTGATAAGTTAAAGGCTCGCCCTAAGACTCGTTTAGAGACCATCTTAATGATGCAGGATATCTCTGAGTTCTTATGTGGTATTGAGTTACAGCCTCAGCTTTACTTCTATGGCAGCTCACTGCAAGGATCTTTACAGACCTTCTTTATTGTAGCTTCACGTGTGCTTTATAACAGCTCTGATGAAAAAGAATGTCTAGAGCAGTGTTACAAGATGTTCGAGGTTATCTCTGAGTTCTTAGAAGAAACTCAGACTATCTTCAAGCACATGCCTGACTTTGTTATCGGTGAGCATCGCAAGTTCTATCCTGATGGCAAGGTTGGTATTGATTACCCTCTTTGCAAGGCACCTGTTCTGCCACCAGAAATTCATTTAAGAAAAGCTCACTATGATGATCCTCAGAAGTTTTTTGAAAAGCGTTATGAATAGTTAAAGCTATTCACAGCAAAAGAGAGCTAGCACATATGCTGGCTCTTTTTGTATAGGCAAATCCTATCAGTTAGGACTGCACCATCATTTCTCAATTTTGCCCCATTAAGTTCATTTTAAAGTCAATTTGCCACTTACAGGAGCAATTGAAAAAGTAGCTTTAATTCCTCTCTATACTATTCAAAGTTTCAGAATTTATAAGAGGTTGTTATGGCTTGTTTTACAGCTTGTGTTGCAGAGGCAATTGTAGCTTACGGCGTCAAGAAAGTAGTTGCTAGCAGTAAAAATACAAAGGTAAATAGTTTTGCACCTAAATTACAGAAACTGATTAACCTACTGCTGTCAGGCTCATTTTTACTGTTAATCGAGCATGTTTGGCATGGTGAGATTGTGCCTTTCTACCCATTCTTTACAGCAGCAAATGATCCTGAGAGTACAAAAGTGATGTTGCATGAGATCTTAACTGTTGGTGTATCTATGGATTTAGCTGTTACTGCCGTATGGTTTGTAGCTTATTTTCTAGTACCTAAATTTACACATAAAGAGGTACTAGCTTAATGTGCCTTTTAATTACAGCCTTAGCTGCTATTGTGTGTGTTTACCTTCAAAAACAGTTTTACTTTGATTTAAACAGACTTACTGTAATGTTCTCTTCAGCTACTATCATGTGGTTAGTTGATTGTGCTTTTGCAAAGTTCAATGGAGAGGATTTCTTTGATATAAGTTACGATGATACTTTATTAGGAATTACTGTAGTCTTTTTGGCTGTTGTTTTAGATCTTATCTTAAGACTGCCTAAGATCGCTCAGAACTCAAAGATTCAGAACAGCTAAAACACAAGTTTTAGCTACAACAAGGGGGCTTACGCCCCCTTGTAGTTTATTTAGATTTCTTAACTTGAGCTTTAGGATCAGCTTTCTTTCTTGGACGTTTAGCAAGAACTAAACCTGTACCTTCACGCTTTGCCTTAGCAATAGCTTTACGCTCTTCCTTATCCTGCTTAGCATCTGCTCTTGCCCACATTCTCTCGTTAGCAAGCTTGCGCTTTTCTGCTCTCATCTGAGACTGGGTTTGACGCTTTTGAGCAGGCTTCTCATTAGCAAATGGGTTTTCACCTTCCTTAAAGTCGATGATCACAGGAGAACCCATGATGTTTAAAGCCTTACGATAGCAGTTAATGATATAACGCTTATAAGCATCAGGTACCTTTGATACCTTATTACCATGAATAATGATTCTAGGAGGGTTATAACCACCAGCATGAGCGAATTTAAGTTTAATTCTGCGACCACCCGAGATTGGAGGCTCGTGCTCTTCGATTGCAGCTCTTAGAATTCTATTTAACATAGAAGCTGAATGACGGGTTGTAGCACCAATATAAGCTTCATCAATAGAATCAAATAAGTTACCTACACCTGTTCCATGTAAAGCAGAGATAAAGTGAACTCTAGCAAAGTCCACAAAACCTAAGCGTGAGTTTAACTCAAGCTTAATCTCATCTTTTACAGAAACATCAAGACCGTCCCACTTGTTTACAGCAATTACTAAAGAACGACCTGATTCTAGAATAAAGCCTAATAATGACAGATCCTGATCGGTAACATGAGATCTTGCATCGATAACTAGTAAAGCTACGTTACAGTCTTCAATTGCCTTTAGAGTCTTAACAATAGAGAACTTTTCAATTGCCTCTGATACTTTACGACGCTTTCTCACACCAGCAGTATCAATAACGATATATTTCTTATCATCACGCTCTAAAGGAATATAAATAGAGTCACGGGTAGTACCAGGATGGTCAGCTACAATCACACGCTCTTCACCTAACATACGGTTAGTTAAAGTTGACTTACCTACGTTTGGCTTACCTACAATTGCAATCTTAATTGGCAGATCAGCAAAAGGAGTATCCTTGCTACTATCACCGTTTTGACCGTCGACATCCTCGCCTTTCATTCTGGCGCGGAATTTCTCTTTATGCTCGTGCCAGTCAAAACCGCCACCTACCATATCAACAGGAACGTTATCTAAGAACTGATAACCTTCTTCCCATTGAGCTAACTCTTCTTCATGAGCCTTTCTTTCGCGCTCTTCTAACTCTTCAGGGGTTAAATCGCAATCTAGAGGACCTTCTTCTCTTAGTAAAGGAGCAATTACATCTTCTAGAACATTGGCAACACCGCGACCGTGAACTACGGCTGTAGGATAAACTTCACCTAAACCTAAAGCATAGAACTCAGCACCTGCTGTCTCAGGATCAAGACCATCAACCTTGTTAGCAATGATGGCGCACTTTTTACCTGAACGGCGAATGTAATCAGCAACCTTATAGTCACCAGGTAAAAGTCCTGCTCTTGCGTCTAACATGAACAGTACTAAGTCGCATTCATCAATGGCCAATAAAGCCTGATTGGTCATGCGAGAGGTAACTTCTTCAGGTTGGTTTGTGGCATCCTCTGCAATACCACCTGTATCAATAATCACGTACTCACGGCCTTCATATAAAGCACGGCCGTACTTTCTATCACGGGTTAATCCCGGAAAATCTGCAACTAGAGCATCTCTAGTCTTAGTAAGTCTGTTGAAAAATGTAGATTTACCAACATTAGGGCAACCTACTAAAGCAACTACTTTCATTAAACATCCTTGTAAGGGTGGCTTACTATAACGTCAAAAGGGGGCATTCCCCCCTTTTTTACACAATGGACGAATCATGCTGTTTCACAACAGTATTATTCAGAGTCGTCCTCTACATATTCTTCATCTGAGTCAGACTTAATACCACTGTCAGGCATTAAACCGTAACCTGATAAAGCTTCACGTTTCTTCTTTTCGTACTCAGCAACTCTTCTTTCGTATTCAGCTTTCTGTCTCTGGTACTCTCGATACTGAGCTTCAGCAGCACGCTGTTGAGCCTCAATCTGAGCTACGATCTTACGAGCTTCTGCACGACGTTTCTCAAGAGCTTCTTGAGTTACTCCTGAACCTACAGCATTAGGAGACATTGCCTGAGCTGCAATTAAAGCAGCGGTATTGCCGGTTACCATTTCAAGATCTGTATAACGCTTCTTAGGAATTACGATATCAATTGGATCGTAATATAAAACCTCAACAGCACCTGATGATGAGTAAACAACCAAGCAGTTTCCTGCTACAAGTGGAGCTACATAAATTGGAGAACTTGAAATCTGAATCTTAGACTCAATCACACCGTTGTTAAGATTCATAAAATACAGATAACCTTCAAGATCACCTACCACAGCATAGTTACCGTAAATAGCAGGAGCTGTTACATTACGATAGCTCAATTGTGGATTTTCCCAAACCTCAACATTGTCTGAACGGCGAACACAGTATACATGACCATTATCACCAGTTAAAACAAAGAAATTGTCATCATAGGCAATATCTTTTGAAGAGTGGTATGCAAGTTTTCCTTCAACAGTTTCCTTTTCTAAAGAGTACTTCACGAAACCTGAATTATATGCTGTTGTGTACATATAATTGCCAAGTAACAGTGGAGTTGAGGAAACATCAGACATTCTATCAAGATCTGAGCTTCCGTTATTCTCGCCTACTACAACCTGATTTAATAAGTAACCATCGTTCTGGCTAATCATCAGTACTCGACCTGATGGAGTACCTAAGATAACCAACTCATCACCGATTGCTACAGGGGTTGCCTGAGATCTTAAATGCAGAGCATTGTCAGAATCTCCTGATACCCATAAGCGAGTCTTCTTTACAAGATCAAAAGCTGAAAGTTTACCTACAGCATCTAAGACAAAGAGCTTGTCACCGCTAGCTGAAAAAGCAGGACGGGTTACAATCTCTGAGCCTAAATAATATTTAAAGTAAATAGAACCGTCTTTTCTATTTAAAACATAGATATAACCGTTCTCTGAACCTACGGCAACAAAGGCATCTGAAGCTGTCATTCCACCGTTTAGTCTTGCTGAACGCTTGGTATCATTCTCTTCTTCATCAGACAAGTCTATCTGCCACTGTTCATCACCATTGCGAACGTTAAAGGCATAAACCTTACCGTCACGTCCTGCAATAAACAGAGTCTTACCATTGATACATGGTACTAACTGTGAATAGAACTTATCTACACCTTGTGTAGACTGAGACCAAACATATTCTGGCTCAAACTGATTTTTGACTTCAGGAGATTCAACAGGAGCGAACAAATCCTTATTGGAATTACAGCCTGTATTCACTAAAGCCAGAGCTGATAAAGCAAGCACGCACAACAGCTTCTTTTTCAACATATATGTCACCTTATTATTTGCCGACGGCTATTTTTAACTGTATTAACAGTTAACTCTTATTTTTTAATTTCTGAAGCAGAAGCTGCAATCACTTCTTCTAGTTTCTGAGCTCTCTTAAAAGCAGGCTCATCACCATCTTTAATCAGATTATCAAACTTCATCTGTAACAGAGGGCTGATTGCAATCTTTTTGCTCTCGCTTAAATCTAAAGCTTTCTTATAAGCATCATGAGCCTTATCAAGTGATTTCTGCTCAAAGTAGATATCACCTAAAAGCTCCTGCTTTTCGATCTCATAAGCTTCTGACTTTACAGAATCAAGCTCTTTTACAGCCTCATCATATTTCTTCTGTTCAGTTAAGATCTGAGCTGCAACTAAAGTTGCGTTTGGAGATACTAAATCGCCACCGTTCTTTTTAGCAAACTGAGCATTCTCTAATGCCTTGTCATAGTTGCCCTGTTTAGCTTCGATTGATGATAAATCTAAAGCTAATAAAGAACCGTAGATATCCTCATGTTCTTTGATGAACTTCTGTGCATCAGCAGTAGCATTAGCAGGATTTAAAACTAGCTTAGTCTGTAGAGTTGACATCTCATAAGCATACTTTGCTGAAGTGTCATTCTGATATGACTGGTACTGTCTGTAACCTACCATTGCACCAATGGCAATAACTACACCAACAGTCAATGAAAGCCAGTTCTCATGCCACCATTTACGGACGACTTCCTCTCTCTCATGATCGTCTGTTAAAACATCCATCTTCTATTCCTTTTTAAGTATGAATCGTAATTTATAAATCTTAGTTTTTTATTAGCCTAAGATTGCCTTAATTGCATCAGGAGCCTTATCTAAAGGATATTCCTGTTGCACCGCATCTTTATCTGTCATGTTCTTAATAGTAACAGAATTATTAGCAATTTCACTCTCACCAATGATAACTGCAACCTTAGCACAGAATTTATCAGCTTTCTTAAACTGTTTCTTGAAATTACCGCCACCGCAGTGATTCATTACAGCAACACCTGGTAAAGACTGTCTTAAGAAGTTAGATACTTCTAACATTCTCATTTCAGAACCATCACCTGAGCCTACTACGTAAACATCTACATTTGGCTTTGGTGCTACCTTACCTAAGGTTAATAACAGTAGGATCAATCTCTCTAAACCTAAACCAAAGCCTACAGCTTTAGTAGGTGCGCCACCTAACTGCTCAACTAGACCATCATAACGGCCACCGCCACAAACGGTACCCTGAGCGCCTAGAGCTGTGGTTACCCACTCAAATACAGTTAGATTGTAATAATCAAGACCACGTACTAGTCTATCATTGAGAACGTATTTAATGCCTAAATTATCTAGGAACTTGCGTAGTCCGTCAAAATGAGCTTTAGTCTCTTCACCAAAATAGTCTGATAATTTTGGAGCATCTTTTAAGATCTCAATGACCTTTTCGTCTTTAGTATCTAAAACGCGTAAAGGATTGGTATGAGTTCTTCTCTTGCTGTCCTCATCAAGATCATCAAAATGAGCTTCTAAGAATTTAACTAATGCTTCTCTGTAAGCTGCTCTTTCCTCAGCTGAGCCTAAAGAGTTTAGCTGTAACTCTAACTCATTCTCGATACCTAGTTTCTTCCAGATTGAGTAAGTTAATGCGATTAACTCTGCATCAATATCAGGACCGTCTAAACCAAATACCTCAACGCCCATCTGGTGGAACTGACGGTATCTGCCCTTTTGAGGTCTCTCGTGACGGAACATAGGTCCCATGTACCATAAACGCTGTTCCTGATTGTATACAAGATTATGCTCAATGCAGGCTCTTACGCATCCTGCGGTACCTTCTGGACGTAATGATAAATGATCACCTGATCTATCTTCAAAAGAGTACATCTCTTTTTCAACAACATCAGTTACCTCACCAATTGCTCTGCAGAAAAGTTTGGTCTTTTCAACAATTGGCATACGTACTTCGCTATAGCCATATGAAGATACAGTTTCACGTAAAACTTTTTCAACCTGCTGCCATACAGAGGTATCTTCAGGTAGAAGATCGTTCATACCTCTGATAGCTTGAACCATAAGTGCCATAAAATTATATTTTCCTTTACTTATTAAGGCGCGCTCTCACACGCTTTTCAATTAAATCTACCGCTTCAACGCAAGGGATCTTGCCCATCATCTGTCCATCTTCATAAACAAGACAGCGATCGTTTGCTGCTCCACATACAGCAATATCTGCATGCAGAGCTTCACCTGGACCATTCACTACACAGCCCATAACTGCAATTTTTAAAGTCTCTTTGATGTCGCTCAAGCGCTTTTCAAGCTCTGCTACAGTTGAGACTACATCAATGCCTCTACGGCCACAGGTAGGACAAGCGACAATTTCAACACCGCGAGTACGTAGATGCATACTCTTTAAAATTGCCCAACCTACTTTAATCTCTTCGACAGGATCAGCTGCAAGGGACACTCTTAGAGTATCGCCAATACCCTGCTTTAATAACCAGGAGATACCGATTGAGGATAATACAGTACCACCTGTAAGACCACCTGCCTCTGTAATACCTAAATGCAGTGGAGCATCAGTCTTTTTAGCTAACTGCTCATAGGCACTAACACACAGGTTTAATTCAGATGCTTTAACAGAGAAAGCATAGTCTTCAAAGTTGTGCTCATCTAAAGTAGCAGCAGCTCTTAGAGCAGCCTCTACCATAGCATCAGGACATGGAGCACCGTACTTTTCAATCAAATCTTTATCTAAAGAGCCTGCGTTTACACCAACTCTAATTGGCAAACCATAGTCTTTAGCTGCCTGACACACAGCTTCAATTTTCTCATGAGAACCGATGTTGCCAGGGTTAATTCTCAAAGCAGCTGCGCCCTTTTTAGCACATTCAATCGCAATTCTGTAATCAAAATGGATGTCAGATACGATTGGCACATCAACGCTTTTTACGATTTGCTCAAAAGCATCAACCGCTTTTAAGGTTGGCACTGTTACTCTTACGATATCAGCACCAGCACTCTCTAAAGCTTTAATCTGAGCTACAGTTGCAGCTACATCCATGGTATCTGTTGAGGTCATAGACTGTACAGAAATAGGAGCTCCACCTCCAACTAAGACAGAGCCTACTTTAATCTGACGACTTTTACGCCTTACAATCTCACTAGCTTTCCATTCCATGAGGTTTTACCTTAACGCTGTGGCAGAGTATAGGTTACCTGTGATGAATGAGGAACTGATACGCTAGCACCTCTATAGGTAACTCTAATCTTTGAAGAATCAGCTACGCTTACTCTTAAAGGAGGAATACCCATAACCTTGATGGTCTGTCCTGCTTTAAATGAACCTTCTTTTAGAACTTTGCCTGAACCTGTGATCTTTAAAGATACATCAGATAGAACTTTAACAGTTACGCTGTTAAGACTCTCTAATGGGTCAACTCTGCCAGATAATCTTACAGATGATGATACATCTCTTAAATTAGCTGATAGTTTTACAGCCTGAGCTGGTGTGTTTTCAACCTTAGGCTCAGTCTTAACCTGAGCTTTTGGAGCCTCAGTTACAACAGGCTTTCTGTCAGTCTCTACAGCAGGTAAAGTCTTTAAAGCTAACTTGTCATTGCTTGACTGCTTCTTTGTTGACTGAGTGTTCTGTGTACCTAACTGTACAGGCTTTAATGAATTTTCCTGTGCTGGAGGAGCTTCTTCGATGATAGTGCTTTCACTCTTGTTGCCCATCATCTTTTTAGCAGCTTCACCTTTAACCTGTAAAGATTCACTGGTATTAGCTGAGGTTACAGTCTGCTTTGACTGGTTCTGCAGACTGATGATCTCGTTTGTATCAAGATCATTTGCCTGAGCCTGAGCCATCTGAGTGTTAATATCAACAGCAGGTGCTGGTGTTTCTTCTAGGACGTTGGTCTTTACCTTTGAATTTTCTGTATCTAAGGTTAAGCTACCGTCAGTATCCTCTTGAGCCTGAACGTTGTCTTCAATTACTAATGAACCAGTGCTCTTAGCTTTAGATGAGCCCATCTCAAAGGCAATCACGCCTACTGCAATAATTGCTACTACAGCTATACCTAAAACTGCAAACAAGAATTTCTTTGAAATCATGCCAGAGTTGGATGATTTTTGTAAAACTCTAGCATTTAAGGCCTGAGTCTGTACGGTCTGCATTACCTTGTCTTTATATAACTTTACAAGGTAGTCAGGATCGATATTAACTAGCTTTGCGTAATTAGCAATATGAACTGACGCAAATGGTACAGCTGTAGGCTGATTTAATCTGTCATGCTCAAGATCGCTTACAGTGTTGATTCTAAGATTTAAGCGTCTTGATACTTCGCTTAAAGACAGACCTAACATCTCTCTTGCGTGCATTAAGATTGCACCAGGACAATTTGGAACTTCATTGTCTGCAAGTGATGGAGCTACAGGGATCTTGTCAGGATCGTCATCAACATTTGAAACAATCTTTTTCTCGCTAGAAAAATCTGGAGCTTTTTGAATTGAATCAACTGATGACTCTGTATTAACGGTCTCGGTAGCAGAGCCTAAATCTGGAGTTTGAATATTATCAGCAACATTCTCAGTTACAGGAGCATCAACCTGAGCACTCAATGGTGAAGATGGATTCTCTTTTAAAGCTGATTTTGCTTGCTCTAGAGGAGACACTGACATAATAGACTCTAAATCCTGCGCACTCTTGAAAGCTGCATTTGACTCTACTTCAATCTTTTCATCAGGAATTTTGCTTGCTGATGAGTTGTCGTTATTTAAATTCTCTTGAATGTTTAGTTCAGGTTCAACTTTTGAAGTATCCTGAGCTACATCATTTTTTAAATCGTCCATAATTGGCTCGCTTGCCTCTTTGTGAAGCTGGGCTTGTACTTTGGATCTGTCTCTGTTTCTAATTGCTCTCAACCTTTTTGAACTCATTTTTAGTTATCGCCTTGTTCAATTTATATTTCTTTGGCCTGAATTTTTTGTTTTGCCAGTTTATCTTTTACCTGACCTGCTAATTGACCGCAGGCAGCTGAAATCTCATCACCTCTAGTAGTACGCTTGATTACAGTAAAGCCTGCATCAAAAAGTACTTTGTAGAATCTGTCGATTCTGCTATTTGAAGGTTTCTTGTATTCTGAATTCTCATGCTCGTTAAATGGAATTAAGTTAACTTTACAAGGAATAGTTCTTAATAAATTTACAAGCTCATGAGCCTGTTCTGTGCTGTCATTTACATGATCAAGCAGCACATATTCGATAGTCACTCTACCGCAGTTAGCGTTTGACTTATCTAAGTAGTTTCTTACAGCATCTAAAACTTCAGCAATTGGATATTTAGTATTGATTGGTACTAATTCATCTCTTAACTTGTCATTTGGTGCATGTAAAGATAAAGCTAAAGCTACATCAAGTTTACCTGCTACTTTATTTAAAACGGGTGCTACACCTGATGTAGATACAGTTACTCTTCTCTTTGATAAAGCAAAACCGTAATCAGAAAGTAATAGCTCACAGGTTTTAGTTACGTTAGCTAGATTAAGTAAAGGTTCTCCCATACCCATCATTACCACGTTAGAGATTGGCTTTTGCTCCTGGTTATTACTAAAACCTACACGAGTAGAAGCTCTAAATACCTGACCTATGATCTCGTTTACAGTAAGATTTCGATTAAAGCCTTGTGCTCCTGTTCTGCAGAATGAGCATTTAACAGGACAACCTACCTGAGTTGAAATACATAAAGTGTTTCTATCCTCTTCAGGGATCAACACAGTTTCAACTAACTGACCATCACCAATATCCAAAGCCCACTTGGTGGTGCCATCTGATGCTTTTTGCTCAGTCACGATCTCAGGCGCGGTAATTACGCACATTTCCTTTAATTTGGCACGAAGATCTTTTCTAAGATTAGTCATCTGCTCAAAGTCGGTTACACCAAACTGGTATATCCAACGCATGATCTGTTGCGCTCTAAAGGACTTCTCACCTATAGACTCAAAGAATTCCTTTAATTCTTCAGGTGAGAGGTTCATTAAATTAATCTTATCTGTTGCCATGTTCTTTTATATCTCGTTATCTTTTTTCAAATCTCATAATTATATCAGTATAGACACGATTTTTCGCAAAATTGACACAGTAATTATTATCCATTAAATCATTATTTTCCCTGACACATTTCATTGCGTTGCTCTAGATTATTTTTCTTGCAAAATAAATAATAAATTACAAATAATTAATATATAATCATATTCATCGTCAAACATCTTATATCCTCAATAGACTATTATGGAAACATTAGTAAAAAAGAACAAAAAATACGTAGCAATTCCGCCAGGAGCAACACTTGCAGAACAGCTTCAAGATAGGCAGATCCCCTTCAAAGATTTTGCCGATAGGATTGAATGCTCTGAGAGAGAGCTTAAAAAGCTGATAAACGGTGAGATTGAATTATCAGAAAAGATGTCAACTCAATTAGAAAAACAGCTAGGTGTGCCGGCTCAATTTTGGATAAATTTAGAGAAAAACTATCGCGAAAAATTAAATCTAATAAACAGAAAGAAGTCCTGATAATCGTTCCGGTTTACTGATATTTTTATTTCCGTTGTCTTCTATGGTCTCAATTAACTTTAAGCATTATCTACCTCATGAATTTTGCCACCAGTTTTTTCCATTTGCGCTATAGACTTTCTAAGTCTTTCCATATTTTCTTCTGAATAAAATGGATCTAAAGAAACTTCAAAAGGTATTCTCTTTTCACGGCAGACTTTCTTTGCAAAAATTGTAAAAGCTGTAGTTAACGACATACCAAGCTCGCTACAGATTAAATCCATCTGCTGTTTTAGTGAACTGTCCATCCTAAAATGAACATTAACTGTTTGTGCCATAATTATCTCCATTTTAAATGACCGATTTGATGTAATTACAAATCGGTACATTATCATTACATTTTAATCTATCCATTAAATTGTTTGCCATACTTCAATCCATGTACAAGATCTGCAATTTTCAAGTAAAAAGAGTAGAGCTACAGCTAAATATTTAAAAATTATGACCTAGCTTTGATGTTTATTCTCATTTCTTTGACAGTAGAAAAATCAAAACTACTCTCAATATATAAGAATAAAAAAAGAGGGAATGGCTGTATGTTTAAATCGCCTTATAAATATAAAGCTTCATCGCAAAAGAACAGCTGTAATGAGAGTAATCTTTGGAACGAAGTCCTAACACAGTTTCACAACCTGCCCGAAGAAAGGCAGGATGAGATCATGCTAAGAATTTACAAGAGAGTCTATGCTCAATCGCAGCATCAGAGTAAACACTATTCAGTACTCTTGCATGCTAAAGTTTGACGTTGTCAGGTAACTTTCCGGTATCAATTAAAGCTGATACAAATTCTGGCAAGGTCTTAGATGCCTTTCCATAAAGTCCTAAATTAAATTGAGAGCCTACAGCTGATTGTGACAGATTAAACTCGATACAAGCAGCGCCTGAGGCTCTTACAACCTGACAAAATCCAGCAGCAGGATATACCACGCCAGATGTACCAATAGATAAGAACAGGTCACATTTAGAAAGCAGAGTTTCAATTTCATCCATCTGATAAGGCATTTCACCAAACCAGACAATATCAGGACGCAGTGACTTGTGGTGGCAGAATTTACACTCTGACTCTACACTAGAATCCTCATCAAACGGATATCTCTTATTGCAATGCTCACAGAGAATACTCTTTAACTTTCCGTGCATGTGAATGATCTTTTGAGAGCCAGCTTTTTCATGCAGATCATCAATATTCTGTGTCACCAGATTTACATTAGCACCGTACTTTTTTGAATATTCTTTTTCTAGTCTTGCAAGTGCAAGATGAGCTGGGTTTGGCTTTTTATCCAACAAAGAGCGACGCATCTTGTTATAAAACTCGTGAACTTTAGTTTTATCTCTTAAAAAACCGTCATAGGTTGCGACATCTTCAACTCTTTCCTGTTCCCATAAACCTGTTTCTGAACGAAAGACTGGTATACCAGATTCTGCTGAAATACCAGCACCTGTAAGAATGACGATATTCTGATACATATTAATCTCCTTATAACTAAGCTCCTTATAACAGAAGACTGGTAAGTAAAAAAGGATCTGATTTATCAGATCCTCTTTACTGTTACTCACAAAGCCAAGTAGCCAAACCTAAGATAGTGCTACCGGTAGGGCCTGCTGCGAGGAATGGAGAGCCATCAGGCAGGTAAGCTGATGAGAGATCGATATGAACCCATGGAGTTGATTTATCGACAAACTGCTCTAAGAAGGAGGCTGCAACTGATGAGCCAGGAGCACCTTCACCATGACCTGAGTTAGTTACAGTAGCTCTTCTAGAGGATAAGAAACGTCTGTGATAAGGAGCTAAAGGTAACTGCCAGTACATCTCGCCGGTCTTATCAAAAGCAGATACTAAAGACTTATCAAGCTCTTGCTCTTTAGTTAAGACAGAGAACATATCACGGCCTACAGCAATCTTTGCTGCACCTGTTAAAGTTGCCATATCAAGGATATATTGAGCCTTATCCTCGCTTGCCTGTAAAAGACCATCTGCAAGAACCAATCTACCTTCAGCATCTGTGTTGTTAATTTCAACAGTAATGCCATTTGGATAGGTTACGATATCACCTGGCAACATACCACGACCTGATACCATGTTCTCAGAGCAGCACAAATATAGTCTTACATGCTTTTTAATCCCAAGTTTAGCAGCTAGAGTTACAGCACCACACAGATAAACCACAGCGGTCTTATCTGTACGCATAGTCTCCATGTACTTATCAGGCTTTAGAGAATAACCACCGGTATCAAAAGTAATACCCTTACCTACAAGAGCTACTTGTACAGGAGAGTTTTTCTCACAGCACTTTGGTACATAGTCAATGATACCCATGCATGGATCTTCATCTGAAGCAAAGCCTACAGCATTTAAGCCAGAATACTTTTCAAACTCCACATCACCACGCTTGATAAGCTTTAATGAAGCGCTATCGCCTTGTGCATCGGCAGCTTCTTTTACAAGTTCAAATAAGACGTTGATAACTTTTTCAGGAGTTGAGATCTTTGAGTCACTGTCAGCAATCTTTCTAAAGATACTTACAGTATTAACAGTCAAGGCAACTTTATCTAAGACATCCTGAGCTAAATCGTAGGATACGGTGTAATCATGTTTACCGTCATATAAAGCGGTTAAAAACCAGTAAAGATCTAGTTCTGACAGAGCTACATCTGACTTTAAAGCAAAGTTATAGAGCTTTAGTGAAGCGATAGTCTTAGCTGCAACTTGATACCACTTAAAGTCATTTGCATTTACAAAAACGTCATAACCACCGTTAGCATTTGGAGCAAAAGCACTGTCTTTTGAAAAAGGAGCCTTAGCAGTACCTTCTTTTAAAGTAACCAAAACTAGTTCTTCATTGGCGCTAGCATTTTTGTCACTGTAATTAAAAAGCTTAAACATGTTTACCTCACATTCCACATTGAACCTGCTGCAACAAGCTTTGGAACTTTTGTAGTAATTTCATTGATTAAAACGTCGATATCCTCATCTTTGGTAAATCTGCCAAAAGACAGTCTTAATGAAGCACGGGCTTCATCATCACTAAGACCGATTGCTTTTAAGATATAGGATGGCTTCAAATCGCTTGATGAACAAGCTGAGCCTGTAGATGCTGCAATATTTGATAAGGTAGGTAAGAGCATATGACCATCTACACCATCAAAGCTTATGGATAGAATATTAGGTAAGTTATGCTCCTTTGATCCGTTTACAATAAGACCTGGTACATCTTTAATACCATCTAAGATCTTCTGTCTTAATTTTTCAAAACGAGCTTTATCAGTTTTAGCTTCTGTTTTTAAGATCTCAAAAGCCTTACCTAAACCTGCAACTTCATGTGTAGGTACAGTACCACCACGCAATCCTTTTTCCTGACCGCCACCATAGATTTGAGCAAATAAAGGTACATTGGCAGCTTTTCTTACATACAAAGCACCAACACCTTTTGGTCCACAAACTTTTTCAGCTGTTAATGAAACCATGTCAATATCACTATTGTCATAGTCCATCTTTAAGTAGCCAATACTCTGAGCGGTATCGGTGTGGAAAAAGACATTATGTTTTTTACATATAGTAGCAATTGCATGGACATCGCTTATTGCACCTAAAACAGAGTTTGCCTGAGCAATTGAGACTAAGAAGGTATCATCGTCAATTGCATCTTCAACCATTTCTGGTGTGATGACGCCTTCTTTAGTAGGAGTTAAATAAGTTACTTTATAGCCATCATCTTCTAAAAGTTCACATGCCTCTAAAATAGCCTTGTGCTCAATTTTTGAAGTGATGATGTGACGTCTTGCGTCACCTTTTTTAGCTAAGCCTTTAGCTAAACCAAAAATTGCAAGATTGTTACTCTCGGTCGCGCCTGAGGTAAAAGTTATCTCCAGTGGAGATGCACCTATTAAGGTAGCTACCTGCTCTCTTGCTGTCTCCACAGATTCAGCAGCTTCCCAACCGTAGACATGATCTTTAGCATGAGGGTTTGCAAAATGACCATCAATAGACATGCATGACACCATTGTGTCGATAACTCTTTTATCTGTTGGAGTTGCAGCTGCATAATCAAAATAAACTGGTTTTGTCATAATGATTTTTGATTGTTATTTATAAAATGTAATAATGTGAACAGTTGTAATAATGTGTTATAGATCAATGTACTACCATTCTTTAATCACACAACTATTCTTTGATATGAGATAAAGCTAAAGCAAAAACGGATTCAACATGTGAGTCATTTAGAGCATAGAAGACTTTTCTACCCTCTCTTTTTACTCTTACAAGTTTGTTAATTCTCATATAAGCTAACTGGTGAGATACTGCTGATTTACTCAAGCCCACAAGAGAAGCTATATCACTTACACACAGCCACTTGTGTAAGAGCATAGCATGAACCATGTTTAATCTTGTAGGATCAGATAGAGCTTTAAAGAATTCACTCATCACTAAAGCATCATCTGAGGCTAACATTTGTGATTTAATGGATTCTTTCTGGCTATCATTAAGATCAACAGCATGCTCAGAACTTGCATCCTGTGAATGGTCTACACCACAGTTGCATACAGGGCAAGCAGTGATTTTATCTTTGTTCTCTGCCATTGCTAACCTCTTACTCGTTATCAGTATCTTCTAGTGGAGCTACTTTTAAGAGATTATACTTTCTCTCTAAAGCCTGCATTTCTATATAAGCATTTCTGTACTCTAAGAAGCCATACTTACGGGTAGATCTGCATAACTTAAAGTAGTCATAAGCGAGCTTATCATTACCATTTTCTAAGGCTTTTTTGCCTACATAATAGTAAGCTTCACAAAGATGTTCCTGGAAAAGATCTTCATCATCTTTAACTAAGAGCATATCTTTGAAGAGTTCTTTTTGTGACATTCTGCCTAAATAGTAAAGAACTAAAGCATCCCCCCAGGAGTCTTTTCTTTTAGCAGTCTGTCCTTTGATATAGTTCTGCTCAAGATTTTTTAAAGCATTTTCTTTGCCTATAACTTTCTCTTCAACAAAGTACATAGAGAGCATTCTGTAAGGATCGGTAGGATCGGTATTAAAGAATACTTTCATATCATCTACAGCCATCTTGTAATGACGGGTGTAATACATTACAAAAGCACGATTTAAGTATGGATAGGTACTGGTCTTTTTCTTATCTAATTCAATGGCTGAATCAAAGGCATCGCAAGCTTCAGCAATTCGACCTTCTTTAAAGAAATAGATGCCTAAAAGCTCATATGGACGAGCATATCCTGGCTTATTGACAATAGAGTTCATGAGCATGAATCTTGCCATCGCCTCAAGGCCTAAATCGTCATAAACGGAACCGACCTCATAGAAAAGCTCAGCCTTATCCTCAGCTGATTTTGCATCTGACTCTAAGATCATTAAAAGATTAGTCAGAATATTCTGTTCACGAGTTAAGCTTTTTTCAGAAATGGATGCTGTGTAGACATATTCAGAAGGAACAGTAATCGCCCCTTCAAGATCTAATTTAGATGATGAAGTAAAGTTTTGGCAACCTGTTAAGGCCATTAAGGCAACAAGACCCATACCTGTTGCTAGGGAATGGGTCTTTAAAAATCTAAACATTATTTATCTTATTTTCAGTATCAGTCCATGGTTTCATAACCATCTGACTCTTTCTTTTCGACCTTTACTGGAACTAAGTTTTCTCTCTTAATTCCGAAGATTAAAGCCCAAGTTGAAGCCACATAGATTGATGAAATAGTACCAAATACAATACCAACAAACAATGCTAAGGCGAAACCATAAATCATTTCACCACCAAATATCATTAAAGATACAACGGTGATAAGGGTTGTGCCTGAGGTGATGATGGTTCTTGATAAAGTTTCTGTAATAGAAATATTGAACACATCATACATAGAGGTATTACGAGGTAAGTTAACTGCATTTTCACGGATACGATCGAACACCACGATCTTATCGTTTAGTGAGTAACCTACAACGGTTAGAACCGCAGCTAATACTGTTAAGTCGTATTCAATCTGCATTACTGAGAACACACCTAAAACCACGATAACATCATATGCCAGAGAAATAACCGCACCAGTTGCCATACGCCATTCGAAACGGAAAGCAACGTAAGCTAGAATTGCAATTAAAGATACAACGATAGCTAAGATACCGCTTTCAACAAGTTCCTCACCTACAGCAGGACCTACGTACTCAGAACGGCTTAATTTAACGTTTGCATCGATAGTTCTTGAAGCTGCCATTACTTTGTTAGTAACAGTCTGCTGGTCTAAGCCCTCTTTAGGAGCAACTCTAACCATCACATCTTTTTGAGAACCGAAGTGCTGAGTGGTACCTACAATACCTTCTTTAGCATAGGCATCTTTTACCTGATTAAGATCTACACCATCTGTGTATTCAGTTTCAACCACAATACCGCCGGTGAAATCAAGGCCCCAGTTAAGGCCTTTTGTACACATAGCGACAATGCTTCCGATTACCAAGGCAATGCAGATTAACTCTACAGTGCCCTTGATCTTCATAAACGGAATAACTGTACCGTCTTTAATAAACTGTAACATGAACTTGTCTCCTAAATGTACAGCTTCTTAATGTTACGTCCGCCGTAGATGATATTAACTACAGCACGGCAAGCTGTAACAGCAGTAAACATTGAGCTTGCAAGACCAATCATCAGTACTAAAGCGAAGCCCTTAACAGCACCTGTACCTACCATGAACAGGATTAAAGCTGTAATGAATGAGGTAATGTTAGAATCGGCAATGGTTACGAATGCTCTAGCATAACCTTCATTGATAGCCTGCTGAATTGGTCTACCATGTCTGATTTCCTCACGGATACGTTCGTAAATCAGCACGTTAGCATCAACTGCCATACCCAGTGTTAACACGATACCTGCAATACCAGGTAAGGTCATGGTTGCACCAGGGATTAAAGACATCACACCTACTAGAAGTACTAAGTTAAAGAGCAAAGCTAAGTTTGCAATTAAACCGAATGACTTGTAGTAGATAATCATGAATACGAACAGGAATGCCACTCCGTAGAGCATAGCCTTTAAGCCGTTTTCAATATTCTGCTGACCTAATGAAGGACCGATGGTTCTTTCTTCAACAATCTGAATAGGAGCAATCAGAGCACCAGCTCTTAATAACAGAGCTAAGTTATGAGCTTCTTTAGGTGAATCCAAACCAGTGATTCTGAAGTTTGAACCTAAACGTGACTGAATGGTTGCCACGTTAATCATTCTTTCAATCTTCTTAAACTTAGGCTTGTAGTTAGGCTCACCTGGTTTTGGAGCATTAGGATCGGTTGATGGAACAACTACATATTCAATGAAGTTGGTGCCCATTGGCTTACCAATATTGTCTTTAGTGAAGTTAGACATAATGGTACCGCCACGAGAATCTAAGCTAATATTAACCTGTGGGCGACCGTTTTCATCAGCACTTGAGCTTGCATCGACAATATGATCACCGGTTAAAACAACCTGCTTTTGAACTACTACAGGATAGCCCTTAGCATCGTTGATAACCTCAGTACCAGCTGGTACGTGACCTGCAGCTGCTGCCTGAACATCAGCATTTGAATCAACCAGTCTGAATTCCAAAGTTGCAGTTGCACCTAAGATTTCTTTTGCTCTTGCTGTATCCTGAACACCTGGTAGCTCAACTACTAATCTGTCAGCACCTTGTCTTTGAACTAAAGGCTCTGCTACACCTAACTCGTTAACACGGTTACGGATAATATTGATATTCTGATCAACCGCATTAGTACGAACTTCTGACAGTTTTGCAGGAGTCATTGTTGCTCTTACAAAATACTTGTCACCGATATCCTGTGATACCACTGTAAAGTCCTTGTGGTTAGTCTCAAGAACTTTTTTAGCATTGTCACGAGTCTCTTCATCTTTGAACTCAACTAATACGTAGTCATTTTCAGCCTTAACGCCAGTCAAACGGATACCACGATTACGTAGCTCAGTTCTAAAGTCGTTTGTAAGCTGAGTTCTCATCTTCTTCATAGCTTCTTCCATGTCAACTTCCATTAAGAAGTGAACACCACCACGAAGATCAAGACCTAACTTTAATGGATGCATACCAATTGCTCTCATCCAAGCTGGAGTTGCAGGAGCTAAGTTTAATGCAACCACGTAATTCTCACCTAACTGCTTGGTTACAATTTCTCTTGCAGTTAATTGTGAATCGGTATTGTTAAAACGGATAAGAAGTTGGCTGTTCTCAAACTCGTAGTTACCTTCAAGGTTCTTTGCATCTAATGAAGCTTTTATTGAATCTACTGTTTTCTGATCGAGTTCGGTGCCATGACTTCCTGAAATCTGCAGAGCAGGATCTTCACCGTATAGATTTGGGAGGGAATAGAAAAAACCAATGGCAATAATTAAAAATACCATTATGTTTTTCCACAAAGGGAATTTGTTTAACACTGTTAGCTACCCTCAAAGTAAAAAAACACAAAGCTACCGATTAAGGTAGCTTCATTTATGGATTAAAAATTATTTTGAATTTTTAGGAGCACTTACAGACTTGTCTACAGCAACAGCCTCTAAAGTTCCCTTTGGCAGAACTGCTACAACATAGTTGCGCTTGATCTGCATTACAACACCACTAGAAACAGAAACTAAAACATATTCCTTGTTGTCTGGTAGCTTAACAATACGACCTGCGATACCGCCGTTAGTTAAAACCTCATCGCCTACTGCTAAGTTATCTAATAACTTCTGCATTTCTTTACGCTTCTTATTGTTTGGACGCATAAAGAAGAAGTAAACAGCGATCATACAGATGGTCAGCACAATGATCATACTGAAATCACCCTGCTGTGCTGGATTTGCAGCGCCATCAGCTGCAAATGCGGTTGGAATAATGCTCATATTTTTTTCCTGTAGTTAATAAAAATATCAAAGATAATTCTTTGAAATCATGCAGATTTTTAAATTTAAACTGTCTTTAAAATAAAGTTCTGCACTGACATAAATTGGTTGTTAGAAGCTAAATTTAATCTAAAAGATTAATCTTATATCACTAGCTTTCAAACAGACATCGCAAAAGTATATCACAGTTTATGCACAAATCTATTCATGCGCAAAATTGTCACTTATACAAGCTCTGGATATCCGTAAACTTTATAAAACTCTTCGGCAAACTGCTCTAGACGATCTTCTTCGATAGCCTTTCTAATATCTGCCATAAAATGCTCATAGAAGTGCAGATTATGGATGGTATTGAGCTGAGCGCCTAAGATCTCATGACATTTATCTAAGTGATGTAAATATGCCTTTGAGTAATGACGGCAAGTATAACAACTGCAATTCTCATCTAATGGAGAGGTATCCATTGCATACTTACTGTTACGAATTCTTACTACACCTTTTGAGGTAAACAAATGAGCGTTTCTAGCATTGCGTGAAGGCATTACGCAGTCAAACATATCAACGCCGTTTAAAACACCTTGCAGAATATCAGCAGGAGTACCTACGCCCATCAAATATCTTGGTTTATCCTCAGGCATGTTTGGTGCAATATGAGATAGAGCTTTATACATTACAGGCTTTGGTTCGCCTACAGCCAAACCTCCAATGGCATATCCTTCAAAACCAATTGAGGTTAAGCCATTTAGAGACTCTTCTCTTAAAGCTTCATCAGATCCGCCCTGAATAATACCAAACAGTGAGTTCTGATTTCCCAAACGCTCAAATTCATCTTTAGAGCGTTTTGCCCAGCGTAAAGACAGTCTCATAGCACGTGCCATTTCTTCACGGGTAGCAGGAAGACCTATGCACTCATCAAACTGCATCACAATGTCAGAGCCTAGTGCATACTGAATCTGCATTGAAACTTCAGGAGATAAGAACAGCTTAGAACCGTTAATAGGATTTCTAAAGTGCACACCTTCTTCGGTTACTTTTCTGATATCAGATAAAGAGAATACCTGAAAGCCACCCGAGTCGGTAAGAATTGGCTTATGCCAATTCATAAAATCATGAAGATCACCATGAGCTTTAATCACATCGCAACCAGGTCTTAACCACAGATGGAAGGTATTACCTAAAAGAATGTCAGCACCTAACTCTTCAACATCTTCAGGTCTTACCCCCTTTACTGTACCTAAGGTACCTACTGGCATGAAAGCAGGAGTTCTTACCACACCTCTTTCAAAAACCATCTGGCCTAATCTTGCCTTGCCACAACGTTTTTTCAGTTCAAACTTTAACTTCATTAAGTTTTCCTTTAAAAGTAATCTATGAGCTTTTATGCTTTTTCTATCAAGCTGTTTCTATCAAGCTGTTTCTATCAAATTGTCAGCTTATTTAAGCAGATGGTGGAAGATCATTTAAAGCATCTTCGTTCTTTTGAATAAACATACAGTCACCGTAGCTAAAGAACTTATATTTCTCTTCTACAGCATGCTTATAAGCATTCATAGTATGTTTGTAACCTGCAAAAGCACTTACTAACATAATTAGAGTTGATTCTGGCAAATGGAAATTAGTGATCAAACAGTCGATTACTTGATATTTATAGCCAGGATAAATAAAGATTGAAGTATCGTTTGCAAAAGGCACGATCTCTTCCTTTGCACCAATGCTCTTAGCATAGGTAGCAGCAGACTCTAGTGATCTTACAGCTGTAGTTCCTACAGCAATTACTCTATGACCTGACTTATGGGTCTCAATTACAGCTTTTGCTACATCCTCTGACAGATGGACAAATTCTTTGTGCATATGGTGCTTTAGAATGTCATCTTCACGTACAGGCTGGAAAGTACCAGCACCTACATGCAAAGTTACAAAGGCCATGTTAATACCCATTGCTTTGAGCTCAGCTAACTGTTTTTCATCAAAATGCAGACCAGCAGTAGGAGCTGCAACTGCACCTGGAACTTTTGAGTAAACAGTCTGATAACGCTCTCTGTCTAAAGTCTCATCAGGTCTTTCAATATATGGAGGGAGTGGAATATGACCTACTTCATAGAGGATATCTAATAATGATTTATCCCCTACTGTTTCAATCTTGAAAAGATCACCGTCTCGTCCGGTTACAGTTACATCATAACCACCATCGATGTGGATTACAGTACCAGCTTTAGGAGCTTTACTTGCCTTGATGTGGCTTAAAGCTGTACTCTCACCTGTCATTCTTTCAATTAAGAATTCACAAGCACCACCGGTATCTTTTTTACCGTACAGACGGGCAGGAATAACCTTGGTGTCATTAAAAACTAATAAGTCACCAGGTTTTAAGAATTCTTTTAAATCATAAAAGTGCTTATCCATTAAAGAACCGTCTTTACCGTCTAAGCAAAGCATTCTGCATGCGGTTCTTTCTTTACTTGGATATTCTGCAATCAGCTCTAATGGCAGATCGAAATTAAAATCACTGCGTAACAATTTATTCTGTCCTAATTGTTCTATCCTAATTATCTAGTTATTCTGTCCTAAATATCTAGTCTCAAATTTCTATGGCTAAAATTTACTGACCTCTTTACAACGGGGCGTATTTTAGCATTTATGCAGCAGTTTTTTACATTCAATCTACCTAGATTTAGTAATAGTTTTATCCTAGCTTTTCAAATTCCTGAGAATACTCTTTGCTATCAAAGAGTTTGTTAAACAGAGCAAAAGATACTTTCTCAAGCTCTGAGGCATTTTCTAAGACCTGAGCTTTTTCAAACAGCTTTAAGATAAGACTTGAGCGAATAGACAGACCATAGATTTCAATATTTCTTTTTTTAGCATACTTAAAACAGGAATCGACGTTGTTGACACTATCAGGCATACCGTCTGTAATTACTAAGATGATGTTACGTCTGCATTCTAACTTTTCAATTTTCTCAAATGCATACCAAAGTCCTTGTGCTAAAGGTGTAGAACCTCTCGGTCTTTGATCAAATCTTGAGGCTACACGAGAGACCTTTTCGTTATCTCGAAGTGCAATCTCGTACTCAGAGGTCTGACCTGGAAAATAAGTTGCCATAGTCTTAATGCCATCAATGCCTTCTAAAGCCATACAGATCATAAGTGCGACCTTACAGGCCTCTTCACATCTAGTAAACTCAAGTCCGTCTGAGGTTAACATTGAACTAGAGACATCAACTAAGATATGAACAGAGGTTGAAAAGCCACTGTTTGAAACTCTGTCTTTAAAGATGTTCCGTTCACCCACACAAACCTTTTGAGCCTTTAAAGGATCGATTCTGCTACCCTTATCCGTGGTAAAACCAAAAGCTTCAACATAACTTCTTACTTTCATGTTCAAAGCACGGCGTAGCGAATATGAGCTATCAACATGTCTTATGTAGTCTTGTCGTCCTGGCTGGCACTCTTTTTCATTGAATAAACCTAAATCCTCACGAGAGGAGCTTGATTGTCCAGTACCATTTTCTTCGACAATCTTAGCTGCGCTTTGACTTGGAGTTGCATTGCTAGGATCACCTTTGGTTGCAAGCTTTAATTTGAGTAACTCTTTTATAAATTGCTTCTGATGTTCATCTTTAATCGTTCCATGCTTATCTTCATACTCGCGAAGCTCATCATTAAGTTTCTCCTCAGACATGAACTTCAATTTTTCATTTTTAAATTCAATCTCATCTGAAGCTAAGATTGCATAAATCTCATCTACAAAGTACAGCACTTCTTTTGATGACTTTGCCTTTGAGCATTCTTTTGTAAGCTTGGCTATTCTTTTTACAAGACGCTCTTTCATTCTCTTTTTTAAATGAATGTAAAGAGTAAGTGCTCTTTGTCTTGAGGATAAAAAGCGCTGACAGTGAACTTGAGAATAAGCTTGGATGAAAGATAAGACCACATTTAGAACATTTATCTTTGAAACGTTCTGACAAAAGGTTTGCCAGTCATTTTCATAATAGTCATTTAATAATGACAGGTTTTCATACACACCGATGTATTCTCGAGAGATCAAAGCTTCAATACGGCTATCTTCTAAGATATTAAATAAAGAAAATCGTAATAGATCATCTCTTACAAACTCACTTTTTATCAGCTTAAAGTCTGTATAGCGCACATGAGCTGACTCATGTGCTAAATAACCATAGGCAAGTCTTGCCTTAGCCGGATTGTTAATATCAAGTCTTGGGATGGTAATAGTCTTACCGTTGGTGTAAGCAGAGGTACCTTGCATTCTTACCGATACACCAAACATCTTTGAGTAATTATTAACCATAATGGGTAGAGCATTACTAATGTGATTATTCATAGAGATCCTGCCTAAAACTATTGTTTTTTATGAAACTGAGTTTTACAGTTTTGTTCGTCATTCAGGCAGGTATTATCTCTGTGAGATTTTTATAACTTTTAAAATTACTGGCAAAATATGCAATTTTTAAGCATTCTCGTGTAATTTTTTTCAAAATTCTGATGCTTTTAGCTAAATTTGGCTCATTTTAGCGAATTTACGTAAGTTCAAAGACAGGTACTTAAAACTACATTTAGATTTTTTTGAGTAACTAGCTATTTTTAGATAAGGACAGGCTTTTCTGTATAAAACGCGCTCATTTATGAATTTTGTACTAGTAAAAGAATGACAATGATCACTCTTCCTTCATCATTTTTGATAAAGAAAATCTTTTTTTGAAGATCTTAATCTCCATTCGATCCATAATTGTCACCTAAGAGCGCTTTGTCTTTAACGAGCAACTGATTTTGAGAACTTATATCTCGTGCTCTTCTCGTTATAACTATATAAAGGCATTAAATATGAGAAATAATCAGCCTGTAGTGGATGTAGAAATTAAATTTCCTGATGATCCTAATGCAAAGATCATCTCTGTAACCGATACTCACGGCATCATTACTGATGTTAATCAGACTTTTATTGATATGTGTGGTTTTTCAAGAGAAGAACTTATAGGTCAGCCTCACAATATCATCAGACACCCTGATATGCCTTCAGCCGTATTCAAGCTTATGTGGGATACCTTAAAGAAAGGTAAACCTTTCATGGGCATCATCAAAAACCGCCATAAAGACGGTCGTTACTATTGGGTTAATGCTTTTATTATTCCTATTACCAATGGTGGCAAGATTGTAGGTTATGAGTCTGTAAGAACCAGAGCTACTGATGAGGAAATTGCTAACGCCAAAGCAACCTACGCCAAGATGAACTCAGGCTCTAAGTTAAGTACCTATTCAGTATTTAATTCTTATGATATCTACTATGCAATCTTAACTTTAATTGCCTTTATCTACGCTTTGTATGACCAGTCTATTATCTCTATCATTCTGACTGGTGTAATCGGTGCTTTTACAGCTTACAGCATGCTTGCTAAAAAGAGCCGTTTTATCACAAGACTTATTGAAAAGAATGAGATGCAGGCAGATCCTGTATCCTTGGCAATCTATGCTCCAGGTGGCACTGAAACAGATAGAGCATCCTTTGCTATAAAGTGCCGTGAAAAATATGTTGATGCAATTTTAACTAGAGTTAAAGAAGCTTCAGCTAGATTAAATCAGTTAGCAGAGCAGAATCTTGATAATGCATCTGACAGCAACAAAGATATGATTGAAAAATCAAAGCATACCAAGAAAGTTGCTAAGAACATGAACGCTGTTACTCAGACTATGCTCACTATGATGAAAGATCTTACCGACAGTGTTGCTACTACCAATGAAAGTTCAGAGCAGACCTCATCATTGATGCAGGAAGGTAAAGATATTTCTGAGAGAACTCTAAATGCGATTACTACATTAGACAATCAGGTTAAGAATATCGCAACCTCAATTGAGAACTTATCAGCTAAGGTCGAGGAGATTGCTCAGGCTTCAGAACTTATTGATAAGGTATCAGATCAGACAAACTTATTAGCCCTCAATGCTTCTATTGAGGCTGCTCGTGCAGGTGAAGCCGGTAAGGGCTTTGCTGTGGTAGCAGATGAGGTGCGTTCCCTGTCTTTGAGCACCCACAAGTCAACTCAGAATATTCATAACTTAATTGATGACTTCAAAGAAAAAGCTGAAGAAGCTAAGGTTATGGCAGAACACGGACTTACAGCTGCTCAAAACGGTGTAGTTGAGGTAGGTCGCAACAATGACAATGTTGAAAAGGTAGTTGAAGCTATTTCTGTAATTAAAGAAAACGCAGACAAGATGCTCAATGAGATCAACATGCACAGTGAAACTGTTCAGGGTGTAGCAGAACAGGTAAAGCAGATCTTCTCACTTACAGACGAGTCTGTTGATATCACCTCTAAGACACAGCAGGATATGCAGTACTTAAAGGATGAAGCTGATGATGTAGTTGAGATGATCACCCGTTTCAACCGTAAGTAATTCATTATCTTAAAAGGGCCTACTTTACCTAAAGTAGGCTTTTTTATGCGTAAAATTCAGGTATCAATCCACAGTAAAACAGCGTTTTTTAGTGCTAAGGTGTAAAAATTTGTATGTATTCTCAATAAAATTGAGTCTTACATGAAAAAGTTACATAAAAAGAATATAGAATTATACAGAACGTATTTTAGGCAAGAATTCAGTAAGTTATGACATTATTTAGCTACAGTCCTCTAAGAAAGGAACAAATCCTCCGCTCTAGCACATGGGGCCACCACTTCTTCTTTTTAAATGCGATCCTAGCTATCATCATTAGCTTTGCATATGTTTATGCTGCTCCTCATACAGAGAGTCTGTCTGCTTTTATTTATTTACTGGCCACTTGGTTAGGTCAGTCCTGTTTCTTAGCCTTTTTAGCTTTTTTAATTCTGTTCTTCCCACTGACCTTTATTGGTAACTTTAAGGTTTATAGAGTAGTAAGTGTCATCTTTGCCTTTTTATTACACTGCTTACTTTTAATTGATGCCAAGATCTTTTTAACCGTAAAGGTACATATTACCTGGATGGTAACTTCTCTGATTTTAAGAGATTTAGATTTCAATACCGGCCTTAACTTCAGGTTCATGTATATTGCGGTAATTGTGTTAATTCTCTTAGAACTTTTATTTGCAAAATTAGCTACACGAGAAGTTTACAAAAAGAGCCTTAGACACAACCTCTTCCCTGATATCGTTTTATCAGCAATCTTTATGTGCTTTGTAGCATCTCACGGTATCTACATTTGGGCTGATGCTACTAACTATGAAAAGATCACTAATTTAAGAACCGTTTTCCCAGCTCACTACCCAATGACTGCCAAGTCATTTTTATCTAATCACGGCTGGATTGATGATGACAATTTTACAGAAGCTGACAGTGAGGATAAGAGTTCAACATCAAGCTTTGTCTATCCATTAGCTGAGATTAAATCAAATCCTTCTAATAATCCAAAGAATGTCATCATTGTGCTCTTAAACGGCATGTCTTATTCAGATCTAAATCAGGCTGATACTCCATTTTTAATGTCATTAAAAATGTCTAATACCAGTTTTGAAAAGCATTATTTGCCATATCAGAACTATGAGGACAACCTCTTTGCAAGCTCATTTGGTCTGCCTGTTCAATATAAAGAAAGCTTTATAAAACATAAGGTTGAACCTGTATTAGTAACTGAGATGCAAAAACAGGAATACATCGTAAGAGTATTCACCAACAGCTATTTAAAGAAAGATATTGCTAATGTAACTTTCTTATTAGGTCTGCCTATAAACAGAGTTACTGCTCTAAAGAACGATCATTTAGTTTTTGAAAAGACTTTAGACTTTGTGGATACCTTAAATAGCAATCAGCACTTTTTGGTATCTTTAAATACCAACTCTCTGCTGTACGCAAATAGAAACAAAGCAGCTCATACCAAAGCTTTAAAAGATCTTGATGAGGAGCTTAAAAACTTCATCCATGAGTTATCTAGAAGAGATATCTTAAAGCAGTCACTAGTGCTCATCACCTCTGATATTGGTAATCCACTTTTATTAGGTAACACAACAGACTATTCTATGCGTCAGCAACATGTACCTATGATTGCATTGTGGCCACAGGATTCTCTAAAGGGTATCTCATATAACAATTTAACTTCTAATTTTGATATTGCACCTACCATAGGTCTTGAAATTTTAGGGGTAACGACCCCATGTGTTAATTACTCCATAGGAAATAGTCTTTTAAAGATCACTAACAGAGACTATTTATTAACAACTCAAGGTCGTTCTTTATTGTTAATTTCTAACAAAGCCGTGACTGTCTATAAGCGTAACGGCAAGGTTCATATTGACGAGGACGGTAAGATTAAAGACGCCAAGCCAAACCTTGAGAACTTAATTAGAGCCATGAGAGAATTGAACCGTTTTAAAGGTTAGAAATAAGGATTTACGATGCGTTTAACTGAACAGAATGTAAAAGAAGTAATTGTCGATGCCTCAATGAAAAAGGCAGTGTTTGTTTACTTTTTCATGAATGCACCTGAGTGTGAGGCTGCAACTAAAGCAGTTACAGCTGCTATTACTGATAACAATGAGTACATTTCTCTAGTTGAAGCTGATGTTCAAGAACAGGTTTCACAAGCTGTAGCAATGCAGTTAGGTTTACAAACTGTTCCTGCTCTTATCGTAATGCAAAATGGTCGCCCTGTTGATGCTCTTCAAGGCGATGATATTGTTGCAAAATTGCCTGAAACAATTAAAAAGTTCATGCCATCTGAAGCTGAGCTTTTAATTAAAGAAGCTAATGATTTAGAGCAAAAAGGCGATTTACAGCAGGCTGTAGCTAAAGCAAAACAAGCTTACAATCTTGATGAAAAGAACGTTGAGATTAAGCTTATCTACGCTCGTCTGTGCATTAAGAATAAAGAGCTTGAATTAGCTCATACTCTGCTTGATAACGCAGGTCGTGAAGAGCAATCAATGCAGGATTATAAAGATCTTGTGTCAGCACTAACTTTAGCTGAGCAAGCAGCTGACAGTCCTGAGATTAAAGAGTTAGAAGCAAAATTCAATGCAGATCCTGACAATTCTGAGGTTGCATCTAACTATGCTGCAGCTTTAGCAGAAGCTGGTAAGAAAGCTAAAGCTTTAGAGATCTTATTTAATATCTTAAAGAAAGATCTGTCTGATGCTAATGCTAAAAAGACCTTCTTAGATCTTTTAAACACCATGTCAGGAGATCCTTTGCAAAAAGAGTACAGAAGAAAGTTATATACCTTAATGTACTAATGTAAAGAAAATCAATTTATAAGGTTATGTAAAAGGCCTGCAAGAAACGATGTTCATGCAGGCCTTTTAGTTTGACTTAAACTTGTTTAAAGTATTTTAGCTTTGAGGTTCTATTCTGTTCCCCTGTTCATCAGTACTTGGCCAGTTAACAATTAAAGTTCTGATAAAAGTTGCTAGTGGAATTGAAAAGAACACGCCCCAGAATCCCCACAGTCCACCAAAGATTAAGATAGCAGACAGAATTGAAAAAGCATCAAGATTCATAGCTTTTGAGAAGAGCAATGGAGTTAGAACATTACTATCTAACAGCTGAATGATAATGTAAACGACGCATACCCAAATTAGAGTTGAACTCATTCCAAACTGGAAGATTGATACCAAAAGTACCGGAATGGTGATAATTACTGCACCTACATAGGGGATGACAACAGATAAGCCCACACCTACACCTAGCAATAAGGCATAGTTTAGTCCTAAGAACATAAAGGCTAATGAGTTTACACAAGCTATGATGGTTATGTGCAGAAGTTTGCCTCTAATATAGCCTTCAATCTGAGCATTGATTTGAGGCCAGAACTCATGAATTAGAGCTTGGTTATTAGGCAGAATATACGTTCTGATACGCTTTTGCAGTACAGGTTTATTAGCTAACATTAAGAACACTAAAATAGGCACGATGATCATATACATAAGCCATGATACGGTGTTCACAACTGATGGCATTACCTGATTTTTAATGATATTGGTAGTATTAGCAATGATTACAGAACGAGCATTTACTACCATATTTTTTAACTCATCCTCAGTAACCATTGATGGAATTGGTTCTGGCATGGTAGCTACAAATTCATTGATCCTTGCAGCTACATTTGAATCAAAGTCATCACCATTATCTGAATTTACAGTCTCAGTACTAATCTTTTGTAAGTTTAAATAAAACTGATTCCCCTGCTGTAAGACCTTAGGTACCACAAACACCAAGATACCTACAGACACACCCACGAATAAAGCCATGGTGATAACTGAAGAGCACATTCTTGAGAGTTTGCATTTATGATTTAAAAGTCTTACTAACCAATCTAAACAGTAAGCAATACACAATGCCACTACTAATGGACCTACAAGCCACATTAGATAGTAAACAGTAAGGAAAGAGCAAACTAGAACAATAGCAAACTCTATAGTACCTGGTGCTGAGAAATGGCGTAAATACCAGTTATGTAATAGCTTAATCATAATGTCTCTTAAGTAAAATTCAGATTGCTCTAGTATATAAAAACAAAAGCTCTTTGAGCAGATTTTTTTAGGATCTTTGAGCTTTTCTACCATATAAGGTATGAAGAGAAGAAACTAAGTCTTTTCCTTCTATGAAAAGTCCTCTATCTTGCTATCTTTGACCAGGAAAACTCTGTACAAACTTAATGGTAATATCAGGAAAAGACTCCACAAACTGAATTTTAAAGTCAGGAAATGAGTCTACAAATTGCCATTTACCGCACTTATCAGCAAAGGCATTGACCTTTTGCACATCAAGATCTTCAAAAGAGGAAACAACCTTTACTTTAATATCAGGAAAGGAGTTAACCACTTTTACTTTGCCATATAAAGGAATGCCGTTATATGAGCAAGAGGAAAGATTAGAAGCATAAGCGTTATTAACGCTAAGAGCCATAGCAAGTAAATAGGAAAAGATTGCCAAAGCTGCTTTTCTAAAAGACAAAGATCTTAAAATCATTTCAATCCTTATATAAATCTGAGTAAATTCATCAAAAACAAACTTTCAAAAGCTAATCTAAGTATAATTTTTCAAAGATAGAATATTTGCGACTTTATGAAAATATTTTTCCTTAATGCGCTAAGATAAAACAAACTAAGGAAAGAGTTATGC
>JBNMJE010000006.1:0-44687 GCA_050873645.1 Succinivibrio sp.
AATTCCTCTTGGTTTACAAGTTCTTCAAGAGTCTCGTCTACATGAGTATCGTCTGTGATCTGATCAGATGTTTCTTCCAAAGTGCTGTATGCATCCTCGATAAGATCTGATAACTGATCTACTTTTAAATCCTGAAGCTTTAATAGAATATCTAAAGCTGAACGGATCTCAACTTTGTTGTGACGAATGTAGTAGCGTAATAATCTAACAATAGAGATGTCATCTTCCCTGAAAGATATCAGAAGATTTTTTCTCATTGTAAATGACATGTTCACACCACGGGTCTCGTTTGAAAGACGCTGTGGGAATAATGACAAGATATGTACACCATCAGGACCTACACGGAAACGAGATGATGACTCAATGTCATCCATTTCGTCTTCTTCAGGAACGTCTTCAACAAATAGAGTTTCAAGCCACTGGCGTTCTTCATCGTCAGGCTGATTAACGTCAAGCCAGATCACATCTGAAGGAAGAGGCTCTTTAGGTGTTACCTGTATAATTGACAGGCTGTCATCTTCATTTATTAGGCATGCTGAAATCATGGTAATCTCCAATTGGCCAGCTTTAAAGCTGTTTCATTTGAGGGCATTAGTGCAGCATGGCATGTGGCTATCTTAGCCAAATTTACCAATCAAAATTGCGTGTGTATTTTTTCACAAAAGAGTAAAAAATACCACAACGAAATGTTAAAAAAGTGTAAAGAATGACAGTAAAAGTGATGAATTAGGAACAAAGTCCTAATTCAAGCGTTGATAATCAAGATAAAAGACGAGTAACAGGTTTCAAATATGTAAAGATTACTGATCGTCTTCTAAGTTGAAGTTTTTCCAGTAAGCACCAAATTCAGGCAGAATATGTTCTCTTAAAAGCTCAACTACTCTACCAATATTTCTCTCGCTTATGGCTGCAGCAATGTTTTGATGCTCAATAATGGACTTTTGCATATGCTCTAGGTTGTTGCCTAAAAAGTTTCTTGCTGTATCCATAATTGCAGATATTCTGTCAAAAGAGCTCATGAAATAACTGTTGTTACACAGATTAACTAAAGTTTCATGAAAAAATGCATCTTGAGCTAGATACTCTTCACCCTGATTTAAGGTAAGAGCAAGTCTCATCTTCAATAAGATCTTTTCGGTCTCTGAGATGAGTTTATCTGCATTTTCTTCAAAAGATAAAAGTACGCTTTGAGATTCGATCACAAATCTGAACTTTAATAAATCTAAAAGTTCTTTTTTGGTCAAAGAGAATACGTAGGTACCGCTTTTTGCCTTTCTAACAACCATTCCTTCAGCCTGAAGACGTTTTAAGGCATCACGAATAGGAGCCTTATTAGCCTTTAAAGACTGCTCAAGCTTGCGTTCAGAGATCTTTTTACCCATAGGAAAGGTGCCATTTATAATTAGCTTTTTAATCCTTTCGTAGGTAATATCTTTTTGTAAATCTTGTTCCATCATGTGTTAAATAAAGGTAAAAAACATTCTGACTATTATATTATCTGACATATAAAATTACGAATAATAAGCTTAAAAATGTGGATTTAAAGTGTATCTTTTGAAGGTAAATCACAGTTTTTTAACTTAACATAAATTTAACATTTGTAATTTGAACATTTAACTTTGATCTTAAAAAATTAATAAATTGCTTTGAAAGTTAAAGCTGAAAATATAAAATTAGCTAAAAATTAGGACACAGCAAAGGAAAGATATGTTCGGAACTATCGTATTTGTGTTAGTTGTGATGTTGCTATTGCTTGCAGCATTAGACTTATTCGTTGGTGTTAGTAATGATGCTGCCAACTTCTTAAATTCATCAGTAGGAACAAAAATTGCGCCTCTATACGTGGTTCTGATAGTCGCCTCTGTAGGTGTTTTGACTGGTGCGACCTTCTCATCGGGTATGATGGAAATTGCAAGAAAGGGCATGTTACATCCTGACATGTTCGCCTTTGAAGAGATTATTCTCATCTTCGTGGCAGTGATGATTTCCGATGTTCTTCTACTCAATACCTTCAATTCTTTAGGTCTTCCAACTTCTACAACAGTTTCCATTATTTTTGAAATCTTAGGTGCAGCTACCTTTGCTTCTGTTTACAAGGTATATGATTCTTCAATGTCATATACAGATATTTTTAACTATATTAAACTTGATAAAACAGCAACTATTGTTTCAGCAATTCTATTGTCTGTAGTCATTGCCTTTATCTCAGGTATGATTGTTCAGTTTGTGGCAAGACTACTCTTTACCTTCCGTTTTAAATATTCTGTTAAATATTTAGGCGGTGTTTTCTGCGGTATTTCACTATCAGCTATTGCTTACTTCTTAGTTATGAAAGGTGCTAAAGGCGCTTCTTTCATGAAACCTGAATACCTAGAGTATATGGATCTGCACTTCTCCTCTATTATGTGGTGCATCTTCATAGGCTTTACCGTATTAGGTCAGGTAATGGTGCTGTTTAATCTGAATGTGTTCAGACTAATCATCTTAGCAGGTACCTTTGCTCTAGCTTTCTCTTTTGCAGGAAACGATCTTGTAAACTTCGTAGGTGTGCCTTTAGCAGCACTAGATTCCTATAAAGATTGGAGTGCTAATGGTGCAGGTGATCCAAACTATTTAATGGATTGCCTAAATACTACTAATGTAACCGAGACCTTCTGGTTATTCTTAGCAGGTCTTACCATGTGTATTACCTTATGGGTAAGTAAAAAAGCTCGTCAGGTAGTGCAGACATCTATTAACTTATCTTCAAGTACCTCAGGTTCTCGTGAGCAGTTTGGTGCATCTACCTTAGGTAGAATTATCACCCGTATGGGCTTAGGTGTATCCCGCACTGTTTACCATTCAATGCCAGAGAAATCATTAGAGTTTATTCGCCACCGCTATAAGCAACCTTTAATTAAGAAAGGTCAAGAAAGACTGCCTTTTGACTATATTCGTGCATCTATTAACTTAGTGGTGTCAGCAGCTCTAATTTCAGTTGCAACTTCATTAAAGTTACCTTTATCTACAACCTATGTAACTTTCATGGTGGCAATGGGCTCATCATTTGCTGATGGTGCTTGGGACAGAGAAAGCGCTGTTTACAGAATTTCAGGCGTGATTACAGTTATTGCAGGTTGGTTCTTAACCGGTATCTGTGCCTTTACCATTGCCTTTACAGTTAACTTTGTCCTATTTAATTTAGGCTTTATCGCAGCTTTAATCTTAACTCCTGCTGTATTCTGCTTAATTATCTATACCAACTTCTTTAGAAAGACTAAAGCTGAAGTTGCTATTTCTCAGTTAAGTGCACAGAACGATGAGGAAATTTTACATTCTGTAGCTTCTTCTGTTCCTGTTTACTTTACTAAAGATCTTGATTGCTTGAAAAATGCTGTAGATGCTTTCTTTGATGATAACGAGTTTGCTTTAAGAAAAGCTCGTAACAAGTCTTCAAATGTAACTGATGCTTTATCTTTAAAGAGATCAGCTTACTACTCATTAGCAGTTGGTAATGATACCTTACTTGGTAAAAACACCAAGTGTACCAATGATGCTAAATTCTTCTTCTACTTAGTATTCTCTAATATGAGAGAAGCTGCTAAGTCTGTAAGATACTGCTTAGATCAGGCTGTAAACCATGTTGCTAATCGTCATACTATCTTTGATGGTGTGATGAAAGAGAGCTTATATGAGTTAATCAGACGTTTAGAGAAGTTAACAGAAGATCTAAAACTCATTGAGACTGAGCCTAACTCAGAGAACTTTGAGGCAATGGTAAAGCATTGCAAGAAGTTAAACCGCGATATTGATAAATGCCAGCTAGAGTTAGTTTCTATAATTGGTAGAGAGCATGTTTCAATGCACTCATCTGAGATGTATTTGACCTTCTTACAGAGTATCCGCGATATGGCTAACAGATATGTAGCTGTAAGTATGCAGGAGCACGCTTTAACAGAGATCGTTTTAGGTGGAACAGAAAAAGAGCCAAAAGTTCTAGAAACCAAAGACGAGCAAGCTGACAGTCAGGCACAAAGCATTGTAATGGCTACTGCTTTTAGATCAAATCGTGATGATTTGGCAATTTCAGATGAATCTAGTGCAGATTTAATCGATTTACCCAAATCACCAGCCCAGTTAGAACTAGAAGAGAATAAAAACAATTCATAATTGTTATTAAGTTCTTACTAAACAATTTATTAGCTCTTTAGGTGTTGTTTAAACGCTTAAAGAGCTTTAAAATGCGCCCATTCTCATAAAATCAGTCTTTAATTTTTGACCTAACTCATATTCTTTACAAAGTAAGTCAAAAAATTTAGCAAGATTGACGATAATAATTACTAAGATTATTTGCGGTGTCGTTCCCGTAAATTTCTAAATAAGTAAGATAAATAATAAATACTCAAAGGAACATACTATGTTTGGTTGGTTTCAAAATTTAGGCGTAAAAGCTAAGCTTTTAACAGCCTTTACCACTGTTATTGTGCTGACATTAGTTATTTCAGCAGTTTCTTTATATAACCTCGGAAGCATTAAGGGGACTGTAGCTTTTACAGACTCTATCCTTTCTACAAAATACAACCCTAATACTGAGTTAAATTCAGAAATTAACGAAGTTAATGATCAGATGTTTACTTTCGTAAGTAACAGCAGAGAGTTTACTCAGGATAAGAGAGCTGTAGTTGATGACAAGCTTGCCAAGATTTCTCAACAGGTAACAGCTTTAGCTCAGAACAATCCTTCAAATTTAACAGCCTCAATTAAGGATGATGTTCTATCAGCTATTGATAACTACAAGAACCGCCTAGTTCCAGTGTTAGAGCGTAACTTCCAGCCTATGGCTCGTGGTATCTACACTGTCGAAATTTATCCTAAGATGTCTAATGCACAGAAATCTGTAGTAAAGGTTAATGTAGGTATTTTAGGCGAAATTTTACAAAACCTAGAAGCATTGAATTCTAATGTACCTATTGTTGTAGTTACATTTGTATCAATTGCAGTGGTTATCATTTCTTTATTCGTAAGCATCTTCTTATCATCTATCTTCGTAGGGGCAATTAAGAAAGCTGTAGGTATCACCTCTGCTTTTGCTAAGGGCGATTTAACCCATGAGGTTAAAACCAGATTAAAGGACGACTTTGGTGTGCTCTTACATTCATTAGAAGATATGCGTAGAGAGTGGCAAGGTATCGTAGGTGCCATTAAGAACTCTGAGTCAAAGTTAAATCAGAACTTTGATGAGATCCGTACCTCAACTAATAGTATTGCAGAATCAGCAAAATCAACAGAGAACAGAGCTCTGACTGTTGCAGCTGCAGCAGATGAGATGGTGTCAACCACCTCTGATATTGCTAAGAACTGTCAGGAAGCTGCTGTTAATGCTGATGACTCAAATAAGACTACCCGTGAAGGTGTAGATAAAGTTCGTCAGACTATTGATGCAATTCAAGAGCAGGTTACCAAGTCAAAACATGATGCTGAGCAGATCAGATCATTAGTAGACAGAGCTCAAAAGATTGGCACTATTGTTCAGACTATTGATGAAATTGCATCTCAGACCAACTTGTTAGCGCTAAACGCTGCTATCGAAGCTGCTCGTGCCGGTGAAGCTGGTAAGGGATTTGCGGTGGTAGCTGATGAAGTTCGTGCCCTTGCATCAAGGACCTCAAAATCAACTCAGGAAATTACCTCAATGGTGTCACAGGTTCAGACTGAGGCAAATCTTGCTAATGAATCTATGACCAAGTCAGTAGAATCAATGGATACCTTAGCTGCTGATGCTTCTTCAATTGAGTCATTACTAAATGGCATTATTGAAAAGGTAGAAATTGTAAATTCTCAAATCGGTCAGATTGCAACTGCTGCTGAAGAGCAGACTACTGCAACCTCTGAAATCTCCTCTAACATGCAGAGCATTACCAATTCTGCTCAAGGCTTCGCTCAGGAAGTTGATACTACACAGCAGATTGTTAACACTGCAAGCGACAGTGTAAGTGAACTTACACAGTTAGTATCTAAGATTAGAGTTTAGTTTATGTAATAAACAGAAAATAGCCTGTGTCTTTTAGATTCAGGCTATTTGGTGTGTATTGCAGATTCAATTAGACTTTAACTAAAGAGCTATGCATGTCTTATCCTGTCTAGTCAAATCTGCATTACATATCAAAATTATTATGGGTGTTTATAAAAAACGCGTTCTTTTAGGACGGTGAATAAGCTATGACAAAAGCAAATGATGAGCATAACTTTGTAAAAGCTTATGAAGAAAATGACGTAAGCTTTCAGAATTTTGATGAAAACTCTGAAGAACAAGGTGGTTTAGAAAATTCAGCTTTTTCTTTAATCAGGCAGATTGCCAAAGCAAAAGATGAAAAAGACAATCCTGAATCTTTATTAGGCAGTGGGGATGGTTTAAAAGATCATGATTCGGTCATGTCTTTAATAAAAGGTGAAAAGTCAACACCGGTTAATTTTAAACATGATCCGATCAACATTGCTCATGTAGCCAAACCTCTTAGAAATCGCAGTTCTCTAATTTCATTTTTAAAAGAGGATAATGACGCAGTAGGATTTGCAGCTCGCGCTCCGATTGATTATCTTCAAGATCCAAATTATCAGCCAAACAGGCAATTTTCTGATTATTCTAAAAATAACTATTCATACAAAAATAACAATTCTTACCAAAATAATAACTTAAATCAAAGCACAGGCTATTCAGACAAATATGCCTCCCAAGAAAGACATAGCCCTTCTGACAACTATAACAAATTGAATAATCCTAGCGAAAACAAAACAAATGGACGTTTTTCTGCTTTATTTAAGTCAAATCATGAAACTTCATCTAATGGTGAAGATTCTCTGCAAGCTATTTATAAGAGATTATTAAAATGCCAGTAATAAGTGTATGTTCCCCAAAAGGTGGTGTAGGTAAAACCACAGTAGTTGCAAATTTAGCTTATGCCTTTTCAAGAGCTGGTACTAAAGTAGTAGTAATTGATTTTGATCCTCAAAATGCTTTAAGACTCTATTTTGGAATGTCTTTAAACGATGAACGAGGTTTCGTCTCAATTCCTGATAAAGACTGGATCAGTGCTTGTATCAATGTAGATAAGAACCTTTACATGTTGCCTTTTGGCAAGTCCGATAAAGAGCAAAGACAGGTTCTAGATGATGCTTTAAAAACACCAGATTATTTTAGAACTGTCCAAAAGTCATTATTTAATAATCCAGATCTTTTAGTGATAGCAGATTTTGCTCCAGGTTATACACAGGCTTTAGAGTCAATTGCCTCAGTATCTAATATGCAAATTGTGCCTTTGTTAGCTGATGCTGCATCCGTATCTCTATTCTCTCAACTGCTAAGCGGTGGTCTTATGGATGGTTTAGTAGGTGGAGGTCTAGGTTATTACATCATCTTAAATCAGATTGATAACAGAATTAAATTAAACCGCGAAGTTCAAAGCTTTGCTATTAAGAACTTTAAAGATAATTTGTTAGGCATGATCCATAGAGATACTTCTGTAACGGAAGCTGCCGGGCAGCAGATTTCTGTGTACGACTATAACAAAAATTCAGCAGCAGCTTTTGATATTGAGGTTATTGCCAGAAAAGTAGCTTCAATCTTAGGATTTGATGTTAAGAAGGGCACTATGATCATCAATCCACTGAGAAAGCAAAACTAAGAGGGGATAGAAATGAAACATCCTTATCTTACAGTTTTCTTTTTAATTGCGATAGCTCTGCCAGTCTTAGTTTTAGTTATCGTAGCTCCTATGAGTGCTCACAACCAGTTTATCTTTGGTTTAAGCATGATTGGTGCTTGTCTTATTGCGCATTTTTGTTCAAAAAGACATTTCGTATCATTCTGTATCATGATGGTAGCAGTGGTCTGCTCAACACGTTATATGTTCTTCCGTATAACTCAGACCTTAGTCTTCCCATCCTGGATTGATATGATCTTTGGTATCTTATTGCTAATAGCTGAACTTTACGTTTACATGGTGTTGCTGTTAAGTTTCTTTCAGCTCTCATGGTCTTTAAAACGTAAAATCGTGCCACTGCCAAAAGATACCTCATTGTGGCCAACTGTGGATGTGTATATTCCTACCTACAATGAGTCTTTAGATGTAGTTCGCGATACTGTTCTTGCAGCTCAATGTCTTGAATATCCAAAGGATAAAATGAAGGTTTATCTTTTAGATGATGGTAAGAGAAAAGAGTTTGCAGCCTTTGCAACCGAGGCTAATGTAGGCTATATCACTCGTCAAAGGAATGATCATGCTAAAGCCGGTAACTTAAATCATGCAATGACACTTACTAATGGTGAGTTAATTGCAATCTTTGACTGTGACCATATCACTACCAAGATCTTTTTACAGTCAACTGTAGGTGCCTTCTTAAAAGATGAGAAGTTAGCTCTGATGCAAACTCCTCACCACTTCTACTCACCAGATCCTATCCAGAGAAATTTGTATTTAGGTCGTGATATTCCTCCTGAGAATGATCTTTTCTACGGTCCTATTCAGCGTGGTAACGATAACTGGAATGCTACTTTCTTCTGCGGTTCCTGTGCTGTGATCAGAAGAAAAGCTCTAGACGAAATTGGTGGCTTTGCGGTTGAAACTGTAACTGAGGATGCCCATACAGCTTTACGTCTTCAAAGACGTGGTTGGAAGACAGCTTTCTTAGATCATATTCTAGCAGGTGGTCTTGCAACTGAAAAACTAGTTCAGCATTTACAGCAAAGAAACAGATGGGCAAGAGGTATGATTCAGATCTTTAGATTGGATAATCCTCTTTTAGGCAAAGGTCTGTCTTTTGCTCAAAGACTCTGCTATTTGTCTGCTACAACCTATTTCTTCTTTGCTGTGCCATGTATTATCTTTATGGTAACCCCAATGCTGTACCTTATCTTTGGTATTTCGATTGTGCATGGCTCGGTAGGACTGTTGTTATCGTATGCACTGCCTCATTTAGTCTTGTCTATATTCTCTAACTCAAGACTGTACGGAAACTACAGATACAGTTTCTGGGGACAGATCTACGATACTATTTTGTCTTTCCATTTAGTATTGCCAACATTAGTAACTTTATTCTTACCTCACCACGGTTCATTTAACGTAACCGATAAAGGTCAGACCGTTGAAAAGGCTTTCTTTGATGCAACTTCTGTAAGACCTCATTTAATTACATTAGGTTTGCTTATCTTTGCGGTGATTTTCAGTATCGTAAAGTTATCAATACCTAGTTACTTTGATTTGCAATTAGGTCCAACTCTTTTAAATATCTTCTGGGCCTGCGTAAACTCAATCTTATTGTTAGCAGCTATCTGTGTAGGTAGGGAAACTGCTAATAAACGTAAGATGCAGCGTTTATATTTAGAGACTCCAGTTAATGTTTATCAGGCAAGCGGTATCTGTTCTAGAACCGTGATGCGCGATCTTTCAATGGGTGGTTGTCGTGTAGATAACTTTGTTACAGGAGAGCTCAACATTGATGAAGATCCAATAACAGATATTGAGATTGCAACTGATTACACCACCATGTGTGTTCCTGTAAAAAGAATTCACAGAGAAAATGAAAACGAAGATTTCTTACGTTTTGCTTTTGTAAATGTTGATTTAGATACAAGACGTGAGTTTGTGCGTTTACTCTTCTCTCGTGCTGATACATGGGTAAGACCTGATTACAAGAAAGATAATCCTATTAGATCATTTATAACCATTCTTGCATGTATTAAAGATTCTTTATTTAGCAAGAGACGAAATGAAGACATCCATGTGTCTGTGGTAGGTAAATAAGATGAAGAATTTATTTAAGACACTGACTATATTATCTGTGTTGAGCATGGTGTCTGCCTCTTTTACAGAAACATCTTTTGTAACAGCTTCAATTGCAGCAACATCAATTGCAACAACATCCGCAAAAGCAAAAGACCGGGATTTCAGACAGCAAAAAAGTGAACAAAAGGTAGCAACTAAAGATGACAATCTGTTGCCTGAGGCTTTACAGGAAATTTTACTTGAGTCAAAGCCTTTAGAAGGGGGATCTACAGATACATCATCAAATGACAATACCTATTTTTCATCGATGCAGGGGGAGGCTTCAACAACCTCACCTTCGGATAATGAAATCAAACCTTTTGCCTCAAAGATTACCTTTACTAATATGGGCAGTCCTAAAGGCATAGAGATTTATCCAGGTCAAAAGAGTGCTGGCATTTCTTTTACTTTACCAATAGATAAAGTTATCACCTCAGCAAAATTAGAACTGTATGTAAGCATGACTGAAGCGATGCAGGATACCACTAACCATATTGATGTTAAGGTAAATGGTCAGGCTTTAGGCTCATTGCCTGTAGCAAGCACTGAAATTACCAACTATGAGCTGGATATTCCTGCTGAGTTTTTAGCTCAGGACAACTCCATTACTCTTGATATGACTGATGATGACTTTGTGTGCAAGATTGACTATTCAGGAAAGCAAAAGATTGTCATAGATCCTGAGAGTTTCTTATCAGTTGGTGGTTACAATTTAGAGTTAGGCTCTGATTTAAGTCTCTTCCCATTACCATTTTTTGATAAATACAATTCAGGTACAACTCTTATCAATTTTGTATTACCTAAAAATTCATCAAGTGACACTATCTATGGTTCGTTAATGTTAGCTTCTTATTTTGGAACTATAGCAGATTACAGAACCGTTAAGTTTAATGTAGCTCATGATACTTTACCTTTGGACAATTCAATTGTGTTTGCCCATCCAGGTCAAACCGTTGCAGGCATAGACATGCCTCAAAAAGAAGGTATTTACATTAAAGAGCACCCATACAGTAAGCCTTATAAGAACATCTTTATTGTGGCTAAAAATAAATCCTCCTTTATTAAAGCTGTATATACATTAGTAAATGCAAAATTATCAGCAGCTACCGACTATCTGAAAATTAAGAGTGATAAGCCTGAATTAAGGGAAGCTTATGATGCTCCTTTCTGGATACCTTCAAACAAAAAGGTATATTTAAGCTCTTTACTTAAGAAAAATCAGTCTTTGGTAACTCATGGCTATACACATGGACCTTTGAACATAACCTTTAAGGCAGCTCCAGATCTCTATCAGTTATATGAGGATTCTGGTGATTTATATGTAGCTTATGAATTCCCATTAGATAAAAACATCGATGAGAATGAGTCAGGTTTAAATCTGTTACTCTCAGGAGCCTTCTTAGATAAATTACCGGTTAATAAGAAAGGCTTATTAGAGAACATTTGGAGACTGTCAGGAGGAGATGCTCGTGAGGATAAGCGTCATGTGCAGATTTCTCCTAATATGATTTATGGTGACAATAACTTAGAGCTTTATTTTGACCTGAGGTTAAAGCCAAATACACCATGCTCTGTAATTTCAGATCCGAATGTAAAGAGTGTGATTGATGAGTCAAGTTATATTGATTTATCAAAGACCAAGCACTTTGCTAGATTGCCAAATCTATCCTATTACGTAGGAGCAAGTTTCCCATTTACAAGGTATTCTGATTTCTCTCATACAGCTGTACTGTTGCCTGATGATCCATCTATAGTTGAGCTTAATACCTTAATGAATATGGTGGCAAGAGCAGGTAACTCTACAGGTTCTATGGTAAATGCTGAACAGGTAGTAATTGGCTCTGAGCTCTTTTTAAAAGATCCTGAATTCTTTGAAGACAAAGATTTGCTCGTAGTGTCAAATTTGTCTCACAAAGACTACTTATCTAACCTATTTGAAGGCTCTGCTTTTACCTTCAATGGTAATGAACTTAACATTTATGATTATGGGCTTATCTCTTTTAGAGGCGGTTTTTTCAGAGGTTTAAGACGTTTCTTAAGTGGTGATTTTAGAGCTGAAAATCTTGATGCAAACCGTTATGTAAGAACCTCTCTAGCCTGGCGTGGTTTTTTAAGCTTCCTCTCTCCTTTTGATTCAGACAAAATTGCTGTAGTCGTTACAGCAACAGATGACGAGGAGCTTGAAAAGTTAACTGACGATTTGGCAAATTCAAAAGTTAATCGTGAAGTGCGAGGTGACATTACTTTAATATCAGGACTTAATAAAGTGATGTCTTTTAACGTAGGCGATTACATCTTTTCAGGAAATGTATCTACCTCATTTAAGATTTTAACCTTTGCAGGAGAACATGTAATTTGGTTATGCATCTCATCATTTATTGTTTTGATTTTATTGTCTTACATCATTTCTAAATACTTACAGAGAAGATCTCGTGCCCGTCTTCTAGAAAATGAAATAAAAGATAACAACAAAATGATTTGATAAGGTTTTTAGGTGAACGGTATGTCAAAGAAAATTAATAAATTAAATGCCATCTCTGTGATCCTGATGGCCTTGTTTACTCAAGAATCTATAGCTGCATCTTCATACGCTGATGATCAGGCATCATCAATGTCTGGTCGTGCTGCTATGAGTGGTGGTTCAATCTCAGCAAATAACAGTTCTTCACAGACATCAGATAATCAGTCAGCAGTGCAAACTAAGTCTGATGGCATGGTCGCACAAAGTCAGGATCCTGAAATTGTACAATCAAATAACAATTCAAATTTAATTCAGGGCTTAATCAAGCAGGCTACATTCTGGCATGACAAGCAACAGCATGATAGAGCAATGCAATCTTTAAAGAGAGTATTAATTTCAGATCCTCATAATGAGGAGTGCTTGTATTTAATGTCATTGTGGTCTTTTGAAGTAAAAGACAATGAGAGTGCTAAACTCTACAGAGATAAGCTGTATAAGCTCTCTCCTGGCAGTACCTATATTCTGCAGCTTGATAATCAAAGAAATATGCAGTCTCTGTCATCAGATCAGCTAAATCACGCTAGAGCTTTAGCATCATCAGGTAATGTAACCGCTGCTTTAGTTGAATATCAAAAGCTGTTTACAGGTGTAATGCCTCCTAAAGAGTTGGTGTCTGAGTATTACCTAACCATGTCAGGTGATCCTAACTATTATCAGAGAGCGGTTACAGGTTTAGTTAACTACATTAAGTCAAATGCCAATGACATAAATGCGCAGATAACTTACGGCAAGATTTTAAGTTATCGTCAGAGCACTATCAGAAAAGGTATTTCTGTTTTAGCTTACTATGCTCCTAAATCTCAGGACGCTGATAAGGCTTTAAGACAGGCTTTGTTGTGGTTAGATCCTGAGCAAAGTGATGAAAAGTTCTATTCAGAATATGCGTCACGCCATCCAAGTGATAGTGAGGTTAAATCTCATTATGACAGTACTATCATTGGAGGCTTAACTAAGAAGGCATACGATAAGTCCTCATCAGATAAGCTCGATGCTATCCATGATTTTGAAAAGATTTTAGCTAAAAATCCAAATAATCAGGATGCTCTAGAGGCTATTGGCTACTTACATTTAGAGCTTAAGAACTATGTAAAAGCTCATGATTATTTATCAAAAGCTGCAGCTTTAGGTGGAAGCAAAAAAGATAAATTAGGGCATGATGCTGCTTTAGCATTAGCATCCTCATATGAAGCTACAGGAAATTACACTGATGCTTTAGCTCAATTAGATAAAGTTCTTCAAAATAATTCTTATGATGAAGGCGCTTTACTTACCAAAGCTGACATCTTAAAAAAACAGGGTAAAACAGCTCAGGCAGAACTTACTCTTACCACGGTACTTGCAGCTGATTCAAGTAATGCTGGTGCTAACGAAATGCTGTACTATCTGTACAGAGACAGTGGTAAGACTGAAAAAGCTAAAGCATTACTTGCAACCATGCCTGTATCTTTGGCAGATAAAATTCGTAATGCTACAGCATCAAAGGCTTATGTTGATCCTATTCCTCCTATAAGAGAAAGCGCTCAAAGAAAAGTTACTTCTGGTGATATTTCAGGTGCCATTGAAGTATTACAGCAGGGCCTTAACAAGTATCCAAAAGCTTCATGGCTTCACTATGATTTGGGCAGACTCTTAAAACTTCAGGGGTATGAGGTTGGCGCCTCATCTCAGATAAGCTATCTGACAAGAGATGGTGCAACAGATGAAGATCTAATAGCTGCTGCATCTTTATTAAGCGAATTTAAACAGTACTCACAGGCAGACAATGTTGCCTCAAGAATTAGAAAAGATACACCTCAAGTAAGAGCTTTAAAAGAAGATCTTACTGTTAACAGGACTTTCAGTCAGGTTGAGATGTATGAGAAGACTGGTAACACTAAGGCAGCTTTAAACACTCTGCGCATGATGAATCTTAATGAGGCTAAATTATCTAATATTCAGCTCTCGCATTTAGCTTTCTTATACCTAAAAGCAGGTGACAGTACCAAGGCATTGAGTTTAGCTGATGATGTTGCTTCAAGACCAATGGACGACAATGCCTCCATCTCAGACTATGCTGATTTAATTACTGTTTACAATCAGACAGGAAATGAAGATAAGGCAAGAATGTTCACAGAGAATAAACAGTTACTTGCTAACTCTAATTATTCTGATATTGATAAACTAAATACAGGCGATGCTATTAGAAAAGCTGATGCTCTGCGTAATTTAAATCGTTATGCTGATGCCTATGATGTGATTTATCCACTCATTTCAAAAGATCCTGATAATCCTGCTTTGAGAATGGCAATGGCCAGAATTTATCAGGATAATGGCATGTACAATGAGTCATATAAACTCTATGACGAGGTCTTAAGCAGCAATCCTGACAACCAGGAAGCTTTGCAGGGAGCTATTAATGCCTCATTAGCAAATGAGGACTATGACACAGCTACTGTTCTTGCTATGAAGATACAGAACACAGATGATCCTAAGGTTCTGACATTACTTGCAAGAATTGATAATAAGAACAAAGACTATAGAGATGCGCTTGAAAAGTTAACTAAGGCTCGAAGCTTGATTGACAGTCGCTATGACTATGCTTCAGCCAATAATGTTGCAGATCCTGATTTATCCGTAGCATCAAGCTCAAGAGCACCTAATAACCCATTTGCCAATAAGTCAAATTCATCAGCTATCATGAAGACTAAGGTTACATTACCTTGGGAAAATAAAAAAGCCAATGTTGCTTATTCATTTAACATGTCTCCTACTGAAAAGAGAGATGCTTTAAATGAAATTAACTTCATGATTAGAGACTTAAAGGATAAGGTTGCAACTACAGCTAAAGTCTCAGTTGAAGGTCGCCAGAAAGACGGTGAAGACGGTATGAGTAAGTTACAGGGTATCTCTGTACCTGTAACAGTTTCAACACCTGTTTTAGGTGGTGCTAAGTTAGATCTTACAGCCAGAATGGATAGCTTTAGCGCAGGTACTGTGTTGCCATCTTCATCTAACGAGTTTGGCACTAATGCTTTAAATGTGGGTGTTCAAAACCTAGTAACTAGAATTAACGCCTTAAAAGAGACCTATTCAACTCTAACTGATGCTGGCAATATCAATGCCTTTATGGTTCAAAATGGTTTGGATAAACTTAAAAATAAAGCTGATGTAACCAAACTTCTGACAGGTGATCTTTTAGATGCAGCAGATTTTTCTCTGCAGTCAGCAGAAGGTCGCCAGAGACTGATGCAGTACTTTGCACAGTTTAAAGATGTAAGAGCCATCATGAAAGCTGTTAACAGCCTGCAATCTGCTAATGCTGTCATGGCTGATGCTAAGGCAAAGAGAAGCACAGGTGTAGGTTTTGCTGCTGCCTTATCTGATGACAGCTACAAGTTAGACTTTGGTGTTACTCCAGTGGGCAAGGATGGTACTACTGTAGTCGGTGGAGCTTACTTTAAGATCCCTTTGAGCGCCTACAGCGAGTTGCGCTTTAAGGGCGAGAGACGAGCTATGACTGATTCTTTATTATCCTATTTTGGATATGAGGATAGAATGTCAGGCACTTACTGGGGCGGTGTTACTAAAAACGGTGGCTCTATAGAATACGCCTATGATGACGGTTTTATAGGTTCATCTGTTGAAGCTAATGCTTACAGATACTTAGGTAAGAATGTTCTATCTAACTCAAGCTATGGTTTAAAGAGTACTTTATATGTACATCCATTCAAGCCAACTATGTATGAGGATATGACTGTAGGTTTATCATTATCGTATGACAACTACTCTCATAACGAGAACCACTTTACATTAGGTCATGGCGGTTATTTCAGCCCTCAGAACTACTATATTGCCTCAATTCCTTTCACTTATATGAAGAGAACTGATGATCTTAAGTTCACAGCAAATATTGCTTTAGGTTATCAGTCATATAAGGAAAATGAAGAGGATTACTTCCCAACTAACAAGCAGTATCAGCAAGATCTGAATATGCTCAATGACTTAGGACTTGCTCCATACTCAAGATTCCCATCTAAGAGCGAAAGCGGTATTGGAGGTTCTGCTAAGCTAAATCTTGATTACTACTTGTTAGACGATTTAGTGGTAGGTGGTTCTGTAAATTACAATACCTTTGGCGACTACAACGAAATGTATGAAATGCTCTATATTAAATCAGTCCTAGGAGGCCATTAAATGAGCAGGTTTTTCCAAGATAATAGAGCATCATCTAAAGGCTTTTTAGATTTAGTTTCCATTATTATGAAAATGATGGAAGCTAATGCAAGTAAGAACGATGTCTGTGATTTTATCTATGAAGCAGGATTGAAAATGTCTGATGAATATCCTGTTCATGTTACAGATTCATTATCTCGTTTAAATCTTGAGATGAACGATATCCTAGAATATTTAGGTTTTGGTGTCGTAACTTTATCTGATAGTGGTGACCACCTAGAAATTTCTCATAGACAGTTACCAGAATGCTCTGATAAAAGTTATGCTGATAACTTTTTAGAGCTATTCTCTGTATTTTTATGTGGCTTGTATAACGGCTGGTTCAAGCAAACAGGAGCTCCTGCTGCATTAAATTGTGCTGTAAGTTCATTAAAGGCGCAGGAAGTGGTTCTGTCTTTGAAAGCTTAGTCTTATGAATTGTCATAAGACAACTTTAAAATGTGATGAAGTTTGAATAAATTTGACTTAAACTTTCGTATATTATTTCTTTACGACAATTATAATAAAAATGTACTAAAAAACTATAAGACAAGTCAAACTAGGGCGAACAATGAAAATAAGTTACTTTACAACAAGACATCTGTTTAAGCAGAACTGGTTTAAACGATTCTGTTTAAAAGGAGCTTGTGTAATCTTAGCATTGTCAGCGCAAGCTGTACATGCTAATGCATGGGATGATTACAAAGCAAAGTATTTAAGCGATGAAGGTGCAGTAATTGACACTGGCAACAATAACATGACCCATTCAGAAGGTCAGAGTTACGGTTTGATGTTTGCTGTAGCCTACAATGATAAAGACAGCTTCGATAAGATCTTAAACTGGTCTTATGCCAATCTTTATGACAAAAAGACTGGTTTATTCTTCTGGGCCTACAGGCGAGATGGTGGCGATCCTGTAGCTGATAAGAATAATGCAACCGATGGTGATCTTATGATCGCTAATGCCTTATTTAAAGCTGCTGATAAGTGGAAGAATAAAGACTACGCCAAAAAAGCTGAAAGCCTGTGTATGCATATCATGGCTTTAACTTTAACCAAATACGGCTCCTATAATGTAATTATTCCTGCTGTAAACGGTTTTTATTATGATAACTATGTGATCATCAATCCTAGCTATTTTATCTATCCTGCGCTCTCTAATATTTACACTAAAACCCATTTAAAGCAGTTTTATGATTTATTAAATGATGGCAAAAAGATGCTCTTTGATTTAAAAAATCAGAGAGTAAAACTAGCTCCAGACTGGATTAAGTTAACCCCTACAGATGAGATGATCCCTGCTGAGCAATGGCCAGCTCGTTCTAGCTATGATGCTATTAGAGTGCCTTTATACCTGTACTGGGAAAATAAAAATGCTCAAGAGCTTAACGTTTGGCGTGAGTGGTTCTCTAAATTCCCTGAATACAGTACACCTGCCTGGGTGAATGTATCAACAGGGGAGACAGCCTCATACAATATGAGTTCAGGTCTTAAGGCTGTTCGTGATTTGGTGATGGGTAATCCTATCATGGAGCCTAACATTGCTAATGCCGAGGACTACTACAACGCAAGTTTGAATTTATTAGCATATTTAGCTTATAAAGATCAGAACTAGAAAAGTAAGCACAAGTTAATAGCTTTTAACACATTCTATTAAGCCTGTAAGGTTGATCTTTGCAGGCTTATCTACAAGTAATATCCTATAAGTCACATCCGACAAAACAAATTGTTTTAAAACAGTTTTCGTCTTGATAAAATCAGTTATCAAATTTACAAAATCAAGTTATCAAATTTAATGAAGCTGTAGATTTATTGAAGCTACAGACTGTTTTTAGTCTTATAAAAGCAAAATCAAGTGAGTGTTGTATGGTAGATAAAGTTATCAAAATAGGTGATATTGAAGTTTCAAATTCAGGTAAATTCGTACTCTTTGGTGGTATGAATGTGCTTGAAAGTCGTGATCTTGCAATGCAGATCTGCGAGCATTATGTAAAAGTAACTCAAAAGCTACACATTCCTTATGTATTTAAAGCAAGCTTTGATAAAGCTAACCGTTCTTCTATCTACTCATACCGTGGACCAGGTCTAGACGAGGGCATGATGATCTTTGAAGAAATTAAAAAGACTTTCAATGTACCTGTAATTACTGATGTTCATGAAAAAGAACAGGCTCCAGTTGTAGCTGAAGTTGCAGACGTTTTGCAGATCCCTGCTTTTTTAGCAAGACAGACTGATCTGGTAAATGCAATGGCAAAGACTGGTAAAGTTATCAATATTAAAAAGCCTCAGTTCTTATCTCCAGGCCAGATGGTAAACATCACTAAAAAGTTTGAAGAATGCGGTAACAGCAATTTATTACTGTGCGACCGTGGCACATGCTTTGGCTATGACAATCTTGTGGTTGATATGTTAGGCTTTGGCGTTATGAAACAGGTATGCGGTAATTATCCTGTTATCTTTGATGTAACTCATTCATTACAGTGCAGAGATAGCACTGGTGCAGCTTCAGGTGGACGTCGTGCACAGGTTACTGATCTAGCTCGTGCAGGTATGGCTGTAGGCATTGGTGGTTTATTCTTAGAGGCTCATCCAAATCCTGACAAGGCAAAATGCGATGGTCCTTCTGCATTACCATTAGATAAGTTAGAGCCATTCTTAGCTCAGTGTAAGGCTATCGACGATTTAGTAAAATCATTTGAGCCACTAGATACCTCAAAATAGCCCTTAAAAGCAATTTAGTTATCTTAAACAATTTCTGATAATCAAAAAGCTGTACTAAGATGTACAGCTTTTTAATAAGTTCTGTCTTAAAGAAAGTTTAATAATTACTTAGCTTCTTTAGAATAATCAGGTACGAACCATAAGCCGTCGTTATTCTTATCTAAGTACTCCTTAAATTCCTTTGACTGATAAGCATCTTTGATGTCGTTTGCCCAGATGCTGTCTTTGTACTTATCCTGAACAACAACCTGTAAAAGTAAGTGTGGAGCAATAGTCTCTTCTGCTAACTTAGTCTTAGGATCAACCTTTGCATTGTAAACAACTGAACCTGTGATTACTACATAAGCAAAGTCTGTTGCTACAGCAGGAATACTCATTGAGTGCATCTCAACAAACTTTAACTTGTGTGGATTCTCAATAATGTTGTTCTGAGTTGCCTTAGTCTTATCGATGTTTGGATCAAGCTTAATCCAACCAATCTTCTCTAAAATGTTGTAAGCACGAGCGGTGTTAGATGCATCATTTGGAACAGCTACAACATCACCGTCTTCAACTTTTGATAAATCGTTCTTAGAACCAGGATATACACCTGCTAGTACTGTAGGAATTGGGGTAATAGCAGCTAAATGACCATCCTGAGACTTGTTGAAGTTCTGCATGTAAGCAGTGTGCTGCTCAACGTTGAAATCAACTTCACCCTCGTTTAAAGCGATATCAGCCTGTAATAAGTCTGATACATCAACACCTTTAACAGTATAGCCTTCCTTCTCTAAGATTGGCTGAATACCACTGATGAATAACTCTGAGTAAGGACCCTGTGACTTACTGAATACTAAGGTTGAATGATCCTTATCAAAAGCAAATGCGCTGTTTGCTGAGATTGAAGTTGCAACTAATGCTGCAAGTAAGGTTAATGATAATTTCTTCATAATAATTTTTCCTTAATTTGACTGAAACTTGTTTGTAAAAATCACTGTTAATGTTTTCTTGCTTTTGCAGCAAAGTAGTTACCGATACTCTGAATGATCTGCACAAAGACAATCAATACAATTACGGTAAATAACATCAATGGGAAGTTCATTCTCTGATAGCCGTAGGTTAATGCAAGATCACCTACACCACCACCGCCGATTACACCAGCCATTGCGGTTGCACCTAACAGACCGATAGTACCAATGGTAGTTGAGAGAATTAGTGAGCCTTTAGCTTCTGGTAGCCAGAAATGGATAATGATCTGGAAAGTATTTGCTCCCATAGCTTTTGCAGCTTCAATAATGCCGTGGTTTACCTCTAGTAAGCTATTCTCAAACAGTCTTGCCAAATATGGGGCAATAAAGAAGGTTAAAGGAACCAATGCTGCTGTAGTACCAATACGTGTACCTACAATTGCCTTAGTTACAGGCAGAATAAATACCAAAAGAATAATAAATGGTATTGAACGCACGATATTGATAAAGGTATTTACAGTAAAGAAAACGTACTTGTTCTCTTTAATACCACCTTTTCTTGAGAGCACTAAAATTAGGGCTAAGATAATGCCGATTAGTGATCCTAGAACTAAGGATACGAATACCATGTATAAAGTTTGATTAGCGCAGTCAATTAACTGAGACTCTGTTACATCAAGTGATTTAAAGAATGCGTCTATCATACTGGTACCTCCTCAAAAGCGATGCCATGAGAGTTAATGTAGTCCTCAACCTTTTTAAAGTCTTCTTCGTTTCCAGTTAACTGCAGGGTAACAATTGATAACACAAGACCTTGCAATTCTGTAACAGATGCGAACATAACGTTGGTATGAACACCAATTTTTGCATTGATCTGCCAAATTACATCATCGGTTGCATGTTCTGCGTGGAAGAAAATTCTGATAACTTTATAGTTACCTTCATATTTCTTAAGCTCTGTAACAATACTCTCAGGGATCTTGCTTGGAATAACTGTTTCAACAAAGCGTTTTGCAATAGTGCTCTTTGGCTTTGAGAACACATCAATTACAGTGCCGTTTTCAACTAATTTACCATGCTCTAAAATTGCAACCTTATTGCAGAGCTTTTGTACAACTCTGATGGTGTGGGTAACAAAAAGAATGGTTACGTTAAGCTCTTTGTTGACTCTTGAGAGCAAATTAAGAATTGATTCTGTAGTATCAGGATCAAGTGCTGAAGTTGCCTCATCGCAAAGTAAGATTTCAGGCTCAGTTGCAAGCGCTCTTGCAATACCGACACGCTGTTTTTGACCACCTGAAAGTTCTCCAGGTAGAGCCTTTGCCTTATCCTCAAGTCCTACGAATTTTAATAGTTCTTCAACACGAGATTTAATCTTTTGCTTATTCTCATGTCTTAGCACTAAAGGAATTGCAATATTATCAAAGACTGTCTTAGTCTCTAATAGGTTGAACTCCTGGAAGATCATACCGATATTCTTACGAACTTCACGTAACTGACCTTCTTTTAGAGTGGTTAAATCAACACCCTTTACAAATACCTTACCTTCTGTTGGAGTCTCAAGTGCATTTACCATACGTAAAAGGGTAGATTTACCAGCACCAGAAAATCCGATTAAACCGTAAACATCACCTTTGTTTACTTTAAAGGTTACATTATCTAAAGCTACAAAGGTCTGACCTTTCTTTTCATAGCGTTTAGATAAGTTCTCAAAACTGATAATAGTTTTGTCGCCCTCTACTGTGTTACTAGTTACATCACTCATCTTTAGTTTTTCTCCAAATAAGTAGTAGCTAGTTTTGCTACATATTGAGCAGCAGGGTAGATAGCTCTAGGATCAACCTTAAAGTTAGGATTGTGGTTAGGGTAGCTAGCACCTGTACCAATCATGATAAATGAACCAGGGATCACCTCTTGGTATAAAGAGAAGTCCTCACCACCTAAGGACTTAGGATTTGGTTCTACCTTAAAGCCTTCTTTTAGAGCAACCTCTTTAGCAAAATCTGATAATGGACCATCGTTGATGGTTGCAGGCAACTCTACTAACCATTCAAAATCAACCTTAGCATTAAAGGTTACAGCTATGCCTTTTGCGATTTCTTCTAGGCGAGATTTAGCAATCTGTCTATCTTCTTTGGTGTAGGTTCTAATAGTACCTTCTAAAAGTACAGTCTCAGGAATTACGTTCCAAGTAGTACCAGCTTCAAAATGAGTGATTGAAACTACTACTGCATGGCTTGCGTCAATGTTTCTTGAAACGATAGATTGAGCCGCATTTACAAAGTTAGTACCAATGATAATGGCGTCATTGCCTTGTTGAGGTTGTGCAGCATGGGTACCTTTGCCTGTAAAGACAATCTTAAATTTCTCAACAGCTGCATGATTTGGACCTGCGCTAATACCTAAAGTACCAACATCAAATAATGATGATGAGTGAATTCCAAAGATAGCTTTAACACCTTTTAAACCACCAGCTTTAATTACGGTACCGGCACCACCAGGAGCTTCTTCTGCTGGCTGGAAAATAACTCTTACTTTACCTTTTAATTCAGATTCATGCTCTTTTAAAAGTAATGCAGCTCCTAAGATTGTGGCAGCGTGGCTGTCGTGTCCGCAGGCATGCATTACACCAGGAACTGTGGATTTGTATGGAAGATCTGTGTTTTCTTGAACAGGTAGGGCATCGATATCTGATCTTATAGCAACAGTAGTATCACCTTGACCAATTTCTGCTACAACGCCTGTTTTTAAATCTAAAGGCAGGATCTTAATGCCGTTCTTTTCAAGATCTTCTTTTAATCTTTTAGTGGTTTCAAACTCCTGATATGACAATTCAGGATGAGAGTGGAAATGATAGAATTCTTGTTCGATAAAATCTTTAATATGTGCTGTCATTTTTTATTTTTCCTATTGTGATTTATTTGAAAGTTAGTTTTTATAAGTTAAATCTACAACAGGGCATTCGAATAGTTTTCAACATGAAATTCTTCCTTAAGCAGTTTTAACTGCTGTTATTTCCTTTTCATGTGTATATCTTGATCTATGAATAAAATAATGTCAATTACTAAACATATATATTTAGTAGGAAAAGAGTTAACTATTTGATTTTTAAAATTTTAAAAATACTATAAATCACTAGGGATTATAGGTAAATATTAGTGCAAGCGATAGCTTTTAGTTATTTCAGAAGAGGAGAGCGATTTTATTTAAGATCTGAATTTTTTATAAGTCCTACCTTTATCGTGAAACTTAAGATAAAGGTAGAACTTTTAAGATTAGAATTAGACAGTCTTTAAACTGTCATTTTGTGTTAGATGTCTTTAGCAAACTTAATTGCACGACCAATGTAAGTTGCAGGGGTTAGACCACGCAGCAAAGCCTTAGCTTCCTCAGGCATATCAAGAGACTCTAAGAAGTTCTCCATGATTTCCTTGGTTACTTTCTGACCGCGGGTTAAAGCCTTTAACTTCTCATATGGATTTGCAATACCGTAACGACGCATTACTGTCTGGTATGGCTCAGCTAAAACTTCCCAGTTGTTATCTAACTCTAAAGCAGTGTGCTCTGGGTTAGCCTGTAACTTTGAAATACCCTTTAAGGTTGATTTGTAAGCAATGATTGAGTAACCAAATGCAACACCTAAGTTACGTAATACGGTTGAATCAGTTAAATCTCTCTGGAAACGTGAAATAGGTAATTTGTTACCTAAATGGACGAACAGAGCATTGGCAATACCTAAGTTACCTTCTGAGTTCTCAAAGTCGATAGGATTTACTTTGTGAGGCATGGTTGAAGAACCAATTTCACCCTTAATAGTCTTCTGAGTGAATACACCATTTGAAATGTAACCCCAGATATCTCTATCAAAGTCAATTAAGATGGTGTTGAATCTGTCAACAGCAGCAAAAAGCTCAGCCATGTAATCGTGTGGTTCGATCTGAGTGGTATATGGATTGAAGGTTAAACCTAAGTCCTCTTCAAAACGCTTTGAGAATGCGTACCAATCAATATCAGGATATGCTACAGAGTGAGCATTGAAGTTACCAACAGCACCGTTGATCTTTCCCATGATTTCAACACGAGCAACTTCATCACGCTGACGACGCATGCGGTATACAACGTTAGCCATTTCCTTACCAATGGTGGTAGGTGAAGCTGGCTGACCGTGGGTACGAGCTAATAGAGGAACTTCAGCATACTTGTGTGCAAGATCAGTAATAGCATCAATGATCTTATCTAAGATAGGTAAGATAACCTCTTCACGTGCAGTCTTTAACATTAAAGCGTGAGAGTTATTGTTAATATCCTCAGAGGTGCAAGCAAAGTGGATGAACTCACGAACCTTTGCAATTTCGGAATTAGCAGCAGTCTTGTCTTTTAAGAAGTACTCAACAGCCTTAACATCGTGGTTAGTTACAGCTTCACGCTCTTTGATGTTCTTAGCATCTTCTTCTGAGAAGTTTTTGATGATGTCATCGATAAAAGCGATGGTCTCTTTTGAGAACTGAGGTACTTCCTTTATCTGCTCACAAGCAGCTAAGTGCTTTAACCAGGTAAGCTCTACCTGAACACGGAAGCGCATTAAGCCGTACTCTGAGAAGATTGGGCGTAATTCTTCAGTTTTAGAACCATAACGACCATCTAATGGTGATACAGCTGTTAATGATGATAATTCCATTTTGATCCTCTTTTGGTTAAGTAGAATTCTGTTAGCTAAACATGCAAACTTGCATATTTTAAAATTTCTTTTCTTCTGAAAATTAAGAAACGACGTCTGCCACCTACCTGTCGCCATAAAATTACAGCACGAATGCCGGCAAGTAATAGAGCTCTAATTCTTTCCTGATTATCTGTATCTCTTAAAAATCTTTCATCGCCATAGATTAAAAGTTTTGCAAAGTTAGGACTGATAATTGATTGATACAGTGAGCCGAATAAGTGGAAGTTATTTTTAGTGTTGATAGATGAAACACTAAGTTCATCGTTTAAAAAGTCAGTATGCTCGGTAGTTACAGCTTTGGATAAAGCATCAATTTCATCAGATAGTCTTTGATAAATTCTCTGATTTCTCTCAACACTGTGTGCAAGAGTAATCAGCTTTAAAGCCATCTTGGTGACAACGATAGTATCAGCACCTTTTGCTAAATCTGTTTTACCTAAGCTGTCGACAATTTGCTTAAAACCTACAGTCAAGTATTCAGGATTATAGATATCTTCAACAGTTTTAGGATTAGTTACAGCAAGTGATCTTAATACGCAGGACACTGCTTTTTCATCATAATAACCTGTTGAGGCAATTCTTTGAATTTGTGTACAGCACTGAAAGAGAGCACCTAAAGCAATAGTTTCTGATTTAATATCTGCCATTTTATTTCTCTTTAATATGTCTGTCGATAACAGCACCGCCAAGGCAATCCATACCCTGATAGAATACAACTGACTGACCTGGAGCTACAGCTGCAACAGGCTTTTTAAATCTTACAATCAGTCTGTCACCATCTCTTGTAACTACACATTCAACGTCAGGTTGTCTGTAACGGATTTTACAGGTACACTCAAATGGAAGAGTAGGGCATTCTGTAATCCAAGTCTCATGAACAGCTTCAAGACCTACTGAATACAAAGCTGAATCATCATTACCTTCAGCTACAATCAGCTCGTTGTTCTTAATGTCTTTTTCAACTACATACCAAGGCTTACCGTTACCGTCTTTTGTTCCGCCAATATGCAGACCTTTTCTCTGACCAATGGTAGCGTACATTAAGCCATCATGCTTTCCTACTACTTTACCATCAACAGTTCTAATCAGACCTGGCTTTGCTGGAATGTATTTAGATAAAAATTCATGGAAGCGCTTTTCACCGATAAAGCAGATGCCAGTAGAATCTTTTTTCTTGGCAGTTGCAAGTCCCAATTTATCAGCAATAGCACGAACTTGAGGTTTTTCAATATCACCTACAGGGAAGAGCACTCTTTCTAAAACATTCTGTTCAATAGCATGTAGGAAATAGCTCTGATCTTTATTATTGTCATTGCCTCTTAAAAGGTGAGCTCTTGGAGTATTAAAGCTACGCTGGCAATAGTGACCGGTTGCAATATAATCAGCATTTAAAACTTCCATTGCATACTGCATGAAGGCTTTAAATTTGATCTCTTTATTGCAAAGAATGTCAGGATTTGGTGTTCTTCCTTCTTTGTATTCAGATAAAAAGATTTCAAAGACGTTATCCCAATATTCAGCTGCAAAGTTGATGGTCTTAAGTTCGATACCTAATTTATCGCAAACCTTTTGAGCATCTTCTCTATCTTTAGCTGCAGCACAATATGAGTTTGTGTCGTCTTCTTCCCAGTTTTTCATGAACAAAGCAGTAACATGCATGCCATTTTCTTTTAAAAGGGCAGCACTTACTGATGAATCAACACCACCAGAAATACCCAACACAACGTGTTTGCCTTGTAGCTTTTCATAGGGAATACGTGCATCAAATTCCATGTTTTACTCTTTAACTGAATATTATTGTTATCTTTTAAGGGTGAATGCTGTTAATAATGGAGAGAGGATATCTTTGACCTTTAAAGTAAGCATCAAAGTTCTTACCAACAAGTCTTGTTCTCCACTTGTCCTTACCGTTGTAAATCTCTTCTTTTGTATACCATTTAACAGCTAAGATCTCCTGATCAGGATCATCAGGAGACATATTTTCTTGATAATTTTTTAGCTTTGCTTCAAAGCAAAAACGGTAGATGGTTTCGTTGTCTTTTACGTAGTCATCAATTGAAACTAGGCTTAAAAGTTCAACATCGCATCCTGTTTCTTCGTGACCTTCACGAATAGCAGCTTCAAGAATGGTTTCACGCGCATCGATGTGACCGCAGGGATTACCAAAAACTAGTCTGTTGTCCTGATCTTCATTATATTCTTCAACGATCAGGTATTTACCGTTATGCTCAACGATAAGAGCTACGGTTGCATAAGGCTTAAATCTCTGTGACATGTTATTTCTCCAACGGCGCTAATTTTAGCAGATTTTATCTTGATTTAAACAAAAATGTCCTTTTGCTCTAGTGTGAAACTTAATCCCAAAATTAAAGAAACAATATCTTCTTAAAATGACAAACTGGCAGTGACGTCAAACTTAACTTGTATACATAAATATACATGGGCATGAACCAGAAGCTTGCTCATTTTTAGGTACTTACAAATTGAAATTGTATTGTTTTGCATTAGTAAGGAGCATTTTTTCAAAAATGGTGACTGCGTTTGCTCAATGTTAAAAATTGCATACAATGAACTTAAAAGACAACTCATTGCTTTTGAGATGGAGAAAATATGTTTTCAAGTAAAGTTGTAGTTCCAAAAGATGGTAGCGCCATTGTTATCGATGAGAATGGCAAGCTAATTGTTCCTGATACCCCAATTGTTCCATTTATTCGTGGTGACGGTATTGGTGCTGATATCACTCCTGTAATGAAAAAGGTTGTTGATGCTGCAGTAGAAAAAGCTTATCAGGGCAAAAAGAAGATCGCTTGGATGGAAATCTATGCTGGCGGTCGTTCTGTAGAAGTTTACGGTGAGAATACCTGGCTACCTGATGAAACTTTCGATTTTATTAGAAAATACCATGTTGCTATTAAAGGACCTCTAACCACTCCTGTAGGTGGCGGTATCCGTTCATTAAACGTAGCTCTGCGTCAGACTTTAGATTTATATATCTGCTTGCGTCCTGTACGCTACTTTGCAGGCGTTCCTTCACCAGTAAAGCATCCAGAACTCGTTGATACTGTTATCTTCCGTGAAAACGCTGAGGATATCTATGCAGGTATCGAGTGGGAAGCTAACTCAGAAGGCGCTAAGAAGTTAATCAACTTCTTAGAAAAAGAAATGGGTGTTAAAAAGATCCGCTTTACTGAGAACTGCGGTATCGGTGTAAAGCCTATGTCTAAGCAGGGTACTGAGCGTTTAATTGGTGCTGCTTTTGAGTATGCTATCGATCATGACAGAAAGTCAGTTACCATCGTTCATAAAGGCAATATCATGAAGTTCACAGAAGGTGCCTTTAAGAACTGGGGCTACAAGTTAGCTGAAGAAAAGTATGGCGCAACCAAGGATGAAAAGGGCGTAGTAAGCTTTACAAATCCTAAGAACGGTAAAAAGATCGTGGTTAAGGATTGTATCGCTGATGCTTTCTTACAGAATATCCTTTTATACCCACAGGATTATGATGTAGTTTGTGCTATGAACTTAAACGGTGACTATATCTCTGATGCTCTAGCAGCTGAAGTTGGCGGTATCGGTATTGCTCCTGGAGCTAACATCGGCGCTGATAGCGCAATCTTTGAAGCAACTCATGGTACCGCTCCTACCATTGCAGGTACCGGCAAGGCAAATCCTGGCTCAATCATTCTTTCTGCTGAATTGATGTTACGTCACATGGGCTGGGAGAAGGCTGCTGACTTAATCGTTGAAGCAATGGAAAAATCTATTACTTCAAAGAGAGTTACATCTGATTTTGCAGGTCTTATGGAAGGCGCAACCACTCTTACAACTAGTGAGTTTGGTGACGAGTTAATTAAGAATCTGTAATTAGGAAAACAAAGCAACACCTTTCATTCAAGTTTGTTGCTTTTCCTTACTATAAAGGCAAACAGTGAAATTAAAATAGACTGTTTGCCTTTAATATATCTAAAGAGTGTCTACTAATCCATTAACTCATGCAGAGCCTTTTCGTAGATAGTAGTAAGCTTATCTAATTCATCAACACCTACTCTTTCATCAACTTTGTGGATCATTTTTGCAACAGGTCCAAACTCAACAGTTTGAGTTCCTAATGGTCTTACAAATCTGCCATCAGAAGTACCGCCTGAAGTGCCTAAAGTAGGTTCTCTTCCTGTTACATCTTTAATTGCATGATATAAAGCATCAATTAGAGCGCCATCTTTGGTTAAGAAAGGTTTACCTTCTTCTCTAAACTCCATATCGCAGTCGATATTGAGTTTTTTAGCAACAGCTCTTACATGTTGTTCGATCTTTTCAGGAGTCTCTAGATCATTCCATCTAAAGTTACATCTTAAATAGCAATCACCAGGAATAACATTATCAGCTCCAGTTCCTGCTTTAATATTTGATACCTGAAATGAGGTTGGAGGAAAGAATGGCGTGCCATTATCAACAGGATTTTCAATCATTCCCTGAATAAAGCGTGATGCTTCAAATACAGCATTTTTAGCGCATTCACCCATAGCTACGTGTCCTTGTAAGCCGTGAATATAAATAGATGCATTTAAATCTCCACGTCTACCGTTTTTGATGGAGTCACCAAAAACTTCATCACTAGAACATTCACCAATGATGCAGTAATCAGGGATCATGTTGCGCTCTTTCATGTATTCAACCATGAAAGGAGTACCGCCTACAGCATCACCTTCTTCATTTGAAGTTAAAAGCAGGGCAATAGTACCACGATGATTCTGATTCTGTTCTACGTAGTTGCACATAGCACAGATCATAGCGGCATCACCACCTTTCATATCGGCACTACCTCTGCCGTATAAGTAAGGAATGCCGTCATACTCAAAGATATCACCGCAGTAAGGATCGTGCTCCCAGGTATTTTTATCACCTGTAGGAACAACGTCGGTATGACCTAAGAATAGGGTAAAAGGTGCTCCATGACCATGAAGAGCTAAAAGGTTGGTAACACCATTTTCTTCAACTGTATAGCAGGTAAAGCCTAAAGGTTTAATGATGTCTTTTACTAGTTCCTGACAACCATTGTCATTAGGGGTAACAGATTCAATTCTAACTAGCTTTTGAGCAAGCTTAACAGTATTTGAAAGCTCCATTTACAGATATCCTTATAAAAATTGACTTAGATTATTTTCAGAAGATAAGGATTGATTGTCAAATGAGGTAGAGGTTGTGCTTTGTGTCAGTGCACTAAATTAGACAATAAATAGTGGGTTTGAACGAAAATAGTTGGTCTGAACGAAAATAGTTGCAAGACAAAATAAAGCTCTTTGTTTTTTAGGCAAAGAGCTTAGAACTTATCGGGAGGTAATAATTATTGTAAAAAAACTAGTTCTCTGTTTCAGTCTTTAAGTTATCTACAGAGTTATTGTTTTCTTCAGCTTTCTTATCGAACCATAAGAAGATGTTTGCAAGGATGGTACCTGAAATTGAGTGCCATACACATGAAACAGCTGAAGCGATAGCAGCCTCTGCTGAGGTTGGGAAGAACTTGCCGCAAAGACCAGTTGCTAAACCGGCATTCTGAACACCAACTTCGATTGATAAGGTTCTCTTTTTAGCAGTGCTCATACCAAAGAACTTAGCAGCTACATAGCCTAAAACGTAACCAAATGCATTGTGACAGAAGATACATGCAAAGATGATTAGACCTGACTGTAAGAACTTATCACCGTGAACAGCGATAACACCACCAACGATGAGAGCAAAGCCGATTACAGCAACACCAGGCATTACCTGACGAACCTGCTTGAAGAACTCATACTTGTGGAACATGATGTTGCATGATGAACCGATAGCTACAGGAATAATTGTAACTAACAGCATGAACTGGAACATGCTCCAAGGATCGATATCAATTCTCTGACCAATTAAAAGGTTAACTAATAATGGAGTAGCAACAGGAGCAATTAAAGTTGAAACTGTAGTCATACCAACAGAGAAAGCAACATCACCCTTGCATAAGAATGACATGATGTTAGATGAAACACCACCAGGGCAGCAACCAACTAGTACTAGACCTAAGGTTAAACCGTCTGACAGGTTAAAGGTCTGAGCGATAAAGATTGCTAGTAATGGCATGATGGTGAACTGAGCTACAGCACCTACGAAAATATCAAAAGGTCGCTGAGCTAAAATTTTGTAGTCCTGTCTACCTAAGGTCATGCCCATTGAAAGCATAATCACACCAAGAATAATGATCTGGGTAGTACCCTTTACGAAAGTACAGGTTTGTGGAACAAAGTAAGCTAGTACAGCAGTACCAATCACGAATAAGGCAGTAAACTTAGCTAAGATTCTGCTTACAGCGATTAAAAATGACATTTTGATATTTCCTTAAGTAAAAATTTCCTATTGGTAAAAATTTAAAACTCCATAAAGATGCGGTAGCAACTGATGGTTTAAAGTCCTGTTGAAAGGGGATGCCTTAGAATTAGGTGAGTATAGTTACAGAAGGTAGGTTGTCCGTAACAAAAGGGTGGTTTTGCACCCACTTGCCTTAAATCAGCCTGATAAGCTAGTTTAGAGGTCTTAATGGCATTGTGTGCCTGAGGATGTTGTCTGTAGGTATCAGATAACGCTAACAATAATATGACAAAATCCCTACATAATAAAGGTATTAAGCTAGAGCTAGCTCTAGTTCATTGTAATGACGTGAAATTTTTCTTATAAAAGCCAAATCAAAATGTAAAAAATGATTAACATATTAAACAAAGACAATGAATTATGAGCATGAATTTACAAAGCCATTCGTTTCAAGCGTATCTTTGCAGTTGCATATTGAATGTTTGCTCTCAAATCTTACTTTCTCATAGTTTTGTTTGTATCAAAATCGTCTGTATATATGCTATTCTATGAATTGAGTTAAGAGGAAAAATCAATTGATTAACAAAGATTATCTAAAGCAATATTGTTCATATCCTATAAAGGCACTGTGCTCTGGTCGTTTCTATTTTGATGTCCTGTTTAAATTAAAGGGAATGGGACTTGCCTATTTATTTATCATAAGCTTAGTTTTATCTATTCCTGCTACCTTTAAGGTAAACGCTGTTTTAAATACTTTTAAAAGTATTGAGTTGCCATCTCTTGTAGCTTCTATTCCTCCTAGCTATTTATCTGATAATGGTGTTTTAACTCCAAAAAATAGCGCTGATGCCTATAAAGAGATTAAGACCTCTAAAGGTATGTTAGCAATTGTCTACAATGTCGAAGACAAGAATGTCTCTTCATCTGAAAATCCTATAGTAGAGCTTAATTCAAGAACTATTGCTGTAAAGTCAGGTGGTAAAGATACAGTTGTAGCTTATACCGATCTCTTTGAAAAGGGATCTGATTTTAATCCTGTAGAGGCAGCTTCTTTGGTAGATGCAGTTTTTGGCGTTGCTAAAACTGTAATGTACTTTTTTATAGCAGGCTGGTTTTTCTTTATCCTAGCTTTTAATGCTGTAGTAATCGCAGTTTTATCAAAGGCAATCTTCTTATTTGTTGGAAAAATGAAGACTAGCTTTGTAAATGTCCTGCGTATGTCATCTTTTGCAAATACCATTGTTGGCGTAGTTTTAGCTATTGAATTTTTCATCAATGTCAAAGTCTCATACGGTTTAGTATGCTTGTTGCCAATGGTTTACATGGGCCTGTTTATAAAAGTTTTCAGATCTGAAATTGAGAGAAACGGCATTGAGAATTTTGTAAAGAAATTTACTCCTGAAGGAACTAGAGTTAGAAATTACGGCTCTGAGAATGCAAACGAGAAAAAAGATCTCTCTGAATATACTTCAGGTCTTGATTCAACTAGTAACAGACAGGCATCTGAAGATAATACAGACTTAAACACTGAAGTTAATTCATCAACAGATGATAATAGACTGGATAATAACGATAGCGACAAAGACAAAGGTTCTACCAATAATGACAAAGGCGGACCTGGTTTCTTTGCTCCATAAAATGACGGCTTAAGGACACATCCATGAAAAAATTATTGCTCACAGCATTTTTAGGGGCTTTTGTAAGTTGTAATGCACAAGCTTTAGAAGTAACTGTAGATAATCAGACTAAGGCTACCGTGGTGATGGCTTTCTCTTATTTAGATAAGACTTCTAAAGAATGGGTAGTAGATGGATGGTATAACGTAAATCCACAAAAGAAAGGTATTATTAACTTATCCACTGATAATGATATCTATTACCTCTATTCAGAGTTTTCAAACGGTAAAAAGCTCGAAGGTGGCAATGGCTCTATAAAGCTTAAGGTTCAAGAAAGATCATTCTTTTATAAACAGGATGATGCGCCATCTACTTTAAATAGAGAGGTAAGTTTCTTACGCGCTCGTGGCAATTCTGGAAAAGCAGTAATTAAGATTAAGTAGTCTCTATAAAGTTCTTACACTAAAAAGGCGATCATAGGATCGCCTTAGTATTATCTGTGCTCAAAGAGCTTACACAGCCTTTTCGCCTTGTTCTAACCATAGTTTTGCCAACTCAAGGTTATCCTCATAGGTCTCAGCACCGCCTGTAAAGCCCGACTTGTGAATAAAGGTTAAGTTCTTAAGTCCTGTAACCTTATCTAATTCAACATCATTTAAACCTCTCCACTCTTTAGGAGCTGAGATTCTGTTTTTAAATCTTTGAGCTTTAGATACAGGTAATGACTGCACTCTCCAACGCATATTACGATCTGGGTAAACCGCAATTAAGCAGTCTTTAAACTCATCAGGATGGTTTAGTACTGCTTGTGTCCAAGGTAATCTTTCATGGATGATGAGCATTGGACCACCATGGTAGAAAGATAACACCTTATCAATACCACTTTCTGTGGTTAGAGCATTGATAGCGGTATTTTCAAGAATGGTTCTTAGCATCTTTACGGTTGAGGCAAAAGCCTTGTCCTGATCAGCACCAGTAGCATTAGGAATATTCATCATAGCTACAATAAATGGAATATCAGGGGATGCTTGATACAGCTCGTTTAGTGCGCCAACAATCTCTTTTTCTTTTGGAGTATTAGCTTTAGAAATCTCATCAACATAAGCGGTTAATTGACCATTGTCATTAAGATCAATCATGGTCATAAAATCAGTATCAATGCGCTTGAAAGCTTCATCAATTACTTTAGCTGAAGGATTAAAAGGAAGCTCTTTTTTAGCTACAGCTTTTAAGTAATCATGACCGAACTTTTTCCACATTAAACCTGCTGTGGCGTATTTAATACCGTTGTCTCTACTTAAAGTGAATTCTTTTGAGTGATGATCAAAATGCTTGTCGTCATTTTGATTTGAAACATCAATAATGATATCTGCTTTTTCAAGTTCTTCAGGATCACGTGATCTGATAATTGAACTGTTTTCAAAAAGGTAGGTTAAAATGGCACAGGCTGTAGTTTCATCAGCATGAAAAGTGCCATTATGAGTTGCTATAATCATAGTCGCTCCTTAGCATGCATTTGATTTTATCACAGGCTAAGAGTTGTCCTAAAAAAAATCATAACAAAGCTTCAAATTTGTTAAGATATGCGAGTTTTAACCGTAATCTTAAAAAAGATCATTAACCGAGTGTGCATTTATTATGAAGAATTACAAAGTTTATTTAGCTCCATTAGAAGGATTAGCTGATGGTCCAATGAGAAAAGTTCTGTGTGCACACGGTGGCTATGATCTGTGCTTTTCTGAATTTATTAGAGTGACCGATCTGCCGGTGTCAGAAAAGACTTTATTACGTGAAGTACCCGAATACCAAAATGATTGTAAAACTGAAGATGGTACTGATGTGCGTATACAGTTTTTAGGAGATAATCCTGAGACTATGGCAAAATCAGCTGTGATTGCTAATAAGCTTGGTGCTCGTTCAATTGATATTAACTTTGGTTGTCCTTCAAGATTTGTTCATCACTCTGGTTCAATGCTCTTAAAAGAGCCTGAACTCCTGCATGAAATTGTTGAAACCGTAAGAGCAAAGTTAGATCCAAACTGTGACTTGTCTGTAAAGGTAAGATTAGGTTTTTTAGATAAGAGTGAAGCACCTTCGATCATCAAAGCAATTGCGGTAGATGGTGTAAAGGAAATAACAGTTCATTGTAGAACCAGAAAAGATCTTTACAGAGTAGAAGCTTTAGACTGGTCTTGTATGAAGCCTCTGCATGAGCTGTGTCCTGGTATTACCTTAATTGCTAATGGAAATATCAATTCTCGTGAGGAAGCTTTAGAGTGTGAAAAGCAAACCTTATGTGATCACTTTATGTGTGGACGAGGAGCATTTCCTGTACCAAATTTAGGCTATGTGATTAAAGAGAATGCTACTCCATTTTCGATAGCTAGAATTTTACAAACTGATATCGAGGTTATAGAAGAGTTTTCTAAATCCGATAGAACAGAAAAAGTTGTCATGGACAGAGCAAAACAGTTTTTAGGATATGCAAGAGTTCACAGAAAAGAGTTAAATCCATTCTTTAAAAGATTTTGTCAGTGCTTAAGTGTAAGCGATGGGATAAAATTGCTAGAAGAAGAAATAAAAGTACAGGAGAGTGGAGCTGATGAAAAGTAAGAGCAAGATGAAAGATCTGATGATAGAAAAGATGTCTAAATATTTAGTAAGTTCATTAGTTGTAAGTTCTCTTGTAGCAGGAGCTATGTATTCTGTTAGCGCAAATGCCGTGCAGGTTGCTTATTTTCCTCCTGTTCCAGAATCATGGAATGTGACTGTAGAAGGGGATACTGTAGTTTATTCTTCACCTGTAAATCGAAAAACACAGCCTACTCCAAGCTCAATTGTGCGTTTTACCTATTCAAAAAGAACTAAGGGTAAGGATGCACAAAATGTAATTGATGATTATGTAAAGAGCAATCAGTGCAAAGAAGCTAAAACCTTAGGTAAAGGTTTTTATACAGCCTCATGTCCTAATATCAGCAGAGATGTGGTGGTGATTGGTGAAGTTAACAACATGTACACCGTAGAAATCTCAGGTGACTACAACACAGTTTCTACAAATCTTATCAATACTTATGTAAATTCGATTGTAAACGGTAAGAGAACTTTTGATAACAGAGATATCGGAGAACCTGTAAACAACCAGTAAGGTTAAGATGTTTACTTCCTTTTAGAAAAGAAGCTTTGCCTGATGACAAAGCTTTTTTATTGCATTGTGATTTGACTAGATCTTATTGTTGTCAGCAACTTCTACCTTAATCTCAACCTCGTCTTTTGTAGCAGTGTTTTCTTGTGGCACAATTTCTTTTTCTGCTACAGCATTGCTTTCTTCAGACTTATCTTTTTTACCGTTATTAGATTCAACAGAAACTTTTAGCTCAGCATTTGTACCTTTTAAGTAAGGAATTAACTTAGCACACAGAGGTATAAAAAAATGAACAGTAGGACCTGTGCATAAGGCTGCAAATAAAGTACCTTCTCTAACACCTTCAATAGCGCTAAAACCAGTTAAGAATAAGGATAAGATCACAGCTGATGATACTAGGAAGATATCAAAGAAAGTTTTTACAAAGCTAAAGCTCTTTTTAACGATAGGGTGGAATACCTTAATAAAGTATTCACCAGGTACCATTGCTACATTAGCTGTAACAGATAAAGATACCGCTAAAGCTAAAAGAACAGTACCGAATACAACCAAGAACCAGCTTGTAACATAGCTAATTACGTCAGGAAGAATAAATCCTAAAACATTAGTTGATAGATCGATCATAAAAGAGAAAACAAAGCATACAGGGATCTGCATTACCAGTTTGCTTACATGATCTTTTAACTTATCAGAACCAATGCAGATGAACATAATCTGCAATACAATCAAAAGAATGTTAAAGATAAAGGTGGTATCACCTAAAGTGAACGCTGAGTGCAGTGATAGAACGTAGTTAGCTGAGGAAATAGGTGTAGTACCGATGTTTGCGAAAGTAATGCAAGCAATAGCTGTACCCTGCAGAACTACAGAGAAAAAGAACAACACATATCTTTTAAATAATTCTGATTTGGTCATAGTGTTTATAGATTTTAAGAAAAAAAAAAGATCCCCCCGAGTAATTAAGAATACTCAGGGAAACGTATTTTATGACAAGAAATTCGTTATATTATTAGCGGGCGCGGAAAGTGATGCGACCCTTGGTCAGATCGTAAGGAGTGATCTGTACGGTTACTTTGTCACCAGTTAAAATTCTGATGTAGTTTTTACGCATTTTGCCTGAAATGTGAGCCATTACGATGTGGCCGTTATCTAGCTGAACGCGGAACATGGTGTTAGGCAGGGTCTCAAGAATAGTGCCCTGCATCTCAATGCTTTCTTCTTTTGCCATATTTAATAAAAGTTTATACCTATAAAAAACAATTCAGGTTTAAAAGCAATTCTGAAAACCTGCTTTTAAACGAGCGCTATTATACAACAATTTTTTCGTTCCTAATCACAAATGTCATAAAAGTCGCTTTATAGTGAGTATGACTGCGTTTTTTGACCTATGTCTTTACCTTATTTGAGGTTAAAAGCATGCTAAAAAGCGTGCAAAAAAAGGTAGTTGCTATTTAAAAGAACAACTCTTTTGGTGACCAAGAGTGCATGCAATTTTGTAGTACTTGCGTGCCTTATCAAGATCTTTTGTGGTTCCGCTTCCATGCAGATATGAATATCCTACACTACTGCATGATTTGGCATCATTAAGGTCGCATCCTTTAAAAAAGTATGAGAATGCTTTTTTAGGATCATGGTATTTACCTTTGCCTTTTATATATAACCAGGCACGGTTACGACAAGCCTGACCATCGTTTAAGTCGCAGCCCTTTTCAAAGTATTTGGCTGCTGTTCCTTTGTTATTCTTTATGCCTTTGCCAAATTCGTACAGATAACCTGCGCTATTACATGCTTTGCCGTCATTTAGGGAACAACCTCTTTCAAATAGACTTAAGGATGTCTTTACGCTTTTTACAACACCTTTGCCATACTCATACATGAATCCTAAGTTATAACAGGCTTTTGCTTCATTACTATCACAGGCACTTTCATAGTTAGATACAGCCTTTTTCAGGTTTCTTTTAGTTCCTAAACCATAGTTATTCATGATACCTGTATAAAGGCATGCTTTGCCGTCGCCTTTTTCGCAATAGCCATTCAAGGTTGAATAAAGACTCTTTAAATCTGTAGATGAGTCTCTTTTTTGAAAAGCTGTGATGTAATCGTCTAAAGAGTCGTTTTGCTTTTTAGTTGTGTAAGCTGAACCTTGACTATTTCTCTTAGTTTTATTTTCCGCAGTTGTATTTGCAGTATTGTCGTCATGGTCTGGTAGATAGATTAAAGCTCCGCATGAGAACATGTCATCAAGATCGCATCCTAATAGGTACATCTTTTCAGCTTTTTTCAAATCGGCTTTATCAGAGTTTTCATAAAATACACCTGCATCACCACATGACTTACCTTTTCCGTCATGACATTCTTTTTCAAGAGTAGAAATATCTGTCGCAATTGCGTTGGATGCAAGAGAAGAAATAACAAAGCCCAAAAGTAAATTTGATAATTTTGATGTCATAAAAAGTCAATGAGTAAGGTTAATGAATGGAAAACTGTATAAAAGAAACTACAAATTTAGCTAGAGTTTATCCTTTATTATTCTTGTACACTAGATTTTTATATAAAAGTTTGAGCTTGGTATCACCTATAAAATACTGTAATTCATTTTGTGTTTGTAAAACATTATGATATTGTTGCAATGTAACGTTTTTAAGAACAGTATTTAGCAATAGTTTTTATAAAAAATTAACACAGAATTTTTTACAAATTCGGAGAAAGCATGACATTAAAAAAAGTTGTCATAACAGGCTTGGGTATTGTTTCATCAATTGGTGTTGGTGTAGACGCAGTACTAAAGTCATTAAAGGAAGGTAAATCAGGTATCAAGAAATCTCAGGACTTTGTGGACAGACAAATGCGTTCACAGGTAGCAGGTTTAGTTGACATCGACCTTAAAGAATATATTGACCGTAGAGCGTTACGCTTTATGGGCGAGGCTGCTGCTTACTCATATATAGCTATGAAAGAAGCTATAGCAATGGCAGGCCTTACAGAAGAGGATATTAGTAACGAGCGCACTGGTCTGTTTACAGGCTCAGGTGGCGGTGATACTAAAGCTATCGTAGATGCAGCTGATATTTTACGTGAAAAGGGCGTAAAAAAGATTGGACCTTATGCTGTTCCTAAGGCAATGAGTTCAACAACTTCTGCAAACCTAGCTACAGCTTTTAAGATCAAAGGAGCTTCTTTATCTGTAAGCTCAGCTTGTTCAACCTCGGCTCACTGTATTGAATTAGCTTGTGATGAAATTGCTTTAGGTCGTCACGACATTATGTTCGCAGGTGGCGGTGAGTCTGCTGACTGGACAATTTCATGTCTGTTCGATGCTATGGGCGCTTTATCAAAAGGTTATAACGAGACACCCGAGAAGGCATCTCGTCCATATGACGCTAACCGTGACGGTTTTGTCATTGGTGCAGGTGGCGGTATTTTAGTTTTAGAGTCTGAAGAACATGCTAAAGCTCGTGGTGCAAACATCATCGCTGAAGTTGTAGGTTTTGGTGCAACCTCTGATGGCTATGATATGGTAGCTCCATCTGGAGAAGGCGCAATGCGCTGTATGAAGCGTGCTTTAGAAGGCTGTGACTACAAGATTGATTACATCAATACTCACGGTACTTCTACAGTTTTAGGTGATCTCAAAGAGCTAGAAGCTATTAAAGAAGTATTTGGTGACAAGTGCCCACCTATCTCATCAACTAAGTCTATGACAGGTCATACCTTAGGTGCTGCTGGTGTAAGTGAAGCTATCTTTAGTCTTCTGATGATGCAGAACAATTTCATTGCTCCATCAATCAATGTTGATGAGCTAGATGAGAATGCTAAAGGCTTTGATATCGTAGCTAATACAGCAAGAGAAGCTAAACTTGAGACTATCATGTCAAACAGCTTTGGCTTTGGTGGTACCAACGCATCATTAGTACTACATAAATACCATGGCTAAAGATACTTTAAGATTAGATAAGGCGGTATCTCATAATTTTGATGTCCCTCGCTCATATGCAGCAAAACTCATTAAAGCAGGGGACGTTGAAGTTGATGGTGAGGTTGTAACAGATCCTGCTTCAAAGATCTCTATTGAAGCTGATATTGTTATTGACGGTAATGAAGTATCTGTATCAGACGGTTTTAAAAAGCGTGTATTCATGCTAAACAAACCTAACGGTTATGTTTGTGCTGATAGGGATAACAACAATCCAATTGTCATCAATATCTTTTCAGATGTACCTAAGTTTACACAAATGCACTGTGTAGGCCGACTTGATATTGATACAACAGGTCTTATCATCGTAACTGACGATGGTGATCTTAATCATAAGATCACCTCTCCAAAATCTGGTGTTACCAAGACTTATAGAGCCGTTACCAAAGAGAAAATCTCAGAGCGAGACATCGAGCATTTTGCTAAGGGACTAAAACACCCTGAGGAAAAGACTCGTTATAAGAGTGCACTACTTGAGATTGTATCTTCAAATGAAGCTTTAGTTACCGTAACAGAAGGTCGTTTCCATGAGGTAAAACGTCTTTTTGAGTGTGTCGGTAATGAGGTCTTAGAGTTAGAGAGACTGTACATCGGTCAATTAAGACTTGATGAGGATCTTGAAGAAGGCGAATACAGAGAAATGTCTGATGAGGATATTGAGTTAGTATTCACTCCTTACAAAGACTATAAGAACTTAGCTTGAGTAAAATCCTATCCAAAATATAAGCCTATACAAAAATGTATAGGCTTAATCTTCATTTACTACTTATTTATCTTTAGTATCCAGCAGCCTTTAGTAGAGCATTTTCTGTGCTTTTTGCTTTTCTGTTGGCAATATAGTCTTTTACTACACCATTCTTATCACAAACAAAAGTAACTGTTTCGTGAACATTTCTGCCAATACTCTTGATAACCTCATACTCATAGACATACATGGTGTCATCACCTGAGTTTAAGGTTTTACTTGGTGCGCCAAATGAGGTGAAGAGTACATCGGTTGTAGTTTGTCCTTTTGTAATGGACATTAACTGTCTATCTGTAATTCTTGTGCCCATCAGATGATTAAACATTGAGCAACCACTTACACTTAACATTAGAAAAATTGCAAAGATAGCTGACAAAAACTTCATATTAACCTCACTATTGATTTTGTTCTACAGTCTGTACTGCCTGTTCTTGGGCTAGCTTGAACTGATGTTTGTTGTAGAAAAATAAAATGATCATGCCTATTGGGGCAATGACAAAGCTAAAGCACAACAAGAATGCGTAAGAAATGTACTTATAGGTTAGAAATAGCATCCCGTTAGAAATAATGACATTGTTGCCCATGATGAATTCTACGATGCTCTCGTAAGCAAATCTTGAGAAAGGATAAAGTATGAGCAGAAAAAGAGCTCCTGCTATGTAACTTAGAATGCCGATGATAGCAGTTCCTGTGGATATCTCAGGATTAGTAAAGCCGACATATGCATTTAAACCAACGATAATTATAGGAACAATACTACCCAGTACAAAGTGTCTCCAATAATATGAAGGTTTTAAGCCTTTGAAAGCAAAAGCCACGATTTGTTGCCAAACAGACATAAGTTCTCCTAATTTATAAAAAAGTATGTATATTTTATTTAATCAGTATTTTTTTTTGTCGCATCTGTCACAGATCTACGATCTGACAAGCAATTGCACACGTTTTGAGCACATAAATTCAAAAAAAGGGTGAACTTGAGGTAGAAAACAATTTTTCAGATAACACAATTAACAAAATAGTACCTTAAACCTTAACAGTAATTTTGTACTGTTTCCTCTGAAAATAATAAAAATATAAGAGGAACCTACTATGTTTAAACTTTTGGCAATTTCATCTTTTGTTCTGCTCTCGTCGTTTAATGTCTATGCTCAAGAAAAAGAGCAAATTGAAGTTTGGGAGGAGCCTTCAAAATCCTTTGCCATCGCTAAGGCTGTAGCTGATTTTGAAGCTATCAATGATTGTGAGGTCAAACTCAGAGAAATCTCATCTTCAAAACAGTTAGATGTTCTAAAAGATCACATCAAAAATGGAGAGAGAATTCCTGATGTGATGGTAACCATTTCAGACAAATTTGGTCAGGCTCAAGAAGATCATCTTCTAATGCCATTAGACTTTATGGCAATTGATAGAAAGGAATATCTTGATGAGGCTGTTGGTGCTTTTACAGAATCAGGAAAAATTTACGCTGCACCTCGCTCTATAGAGACTTTAGTGGTCTATTACAATGCTGATCTGATTCAATATCCGTTAGAGACATTACAGGAATATGAAAAGTTAGCTTTTGATAATAAAGGAACAGGCAGATTGAGTCTTATCGGTAAGTTTGATGATATCTATTATGCTTACGGTTTTATAAGAGGAAATGGAGGCTATGTCTTTGGAAGAAATCCAGATGGCTCAATAAATGTAAATGACATCGGTTTGGATTCAGAAGGTGCCATGAAAGGTTTAGCTGAACTTACAGAGTATGCTAGAAACTGTATTCCTCAGGATATCTTTGATGTAAATGGAGATGCTGTTATCGATAAACTCTTTACCTCTGGTAGAGCCATAGCAGTGGTAAATGGTCCATGGGCCTTAGAGAAGTATGCTAAAGCTGGTATCAACATAGGTATTGCACCTTTACCAAAACTAAAAAATGGTCGCAGATTAGCTCCTTTCTATGGTGTAAAGGGCTACACCATTCCAGCTCAATCATTACACAGTGAACTTGCTCAAAAGTTTATTCAATTTTTAAATCGACCAGAGTATGCCGAGGATAGATATTTAAAAAAAGCAGAGTTGCCTCCTATTAAGGTGGTACTCAATGAGTCTTTTATCAAATATGATGATCTTGCAAGCACTCTAATTAACGAGATTAAATTCTTAGAGCCAATGCCAAACATCAATAAGGTTGGAGAAGTGTTTGGTGATCTTAACTATGCTTTGAACAGATCTGTTTTATACGGTATTCCTTACAAAACAACTTTTAAGAATGCCAAGATGAGAATTGAGCAGTATTGCGCTCAGTAGTAGCTGATTTTAAGTGAAAGCTTGAGTTGTGTCCCATATCTTCACCTCTTATCAGGAATGTTGTCACAGAAAATCCTCCTAGACTAAAGTAATATTTCAAGAAATAACATAAGGATAAAAATTTAGTCTAGGAAAATCTAAATAAATAGGTAAAATAAGAGCAATTTTGCTTCATTAAGAACTGAATAATCTTGTAAAGCAGTCACCTTTTTTATCTATTTATAATTCAAAATAAATTGTGGGATGTCTATGAATAAACTTTCTGTGTTTACATTAAGCGCACTCTTATTATCTTTAAATTCAGTAGCTCTAGCAGACTCAAAATTAGTTATTTGGGAAGATAACGGTAAAGGTTATGGCATTGAAAAGGCTGCCAGAAACTTTGCTAAAGAAAATGGATGTGAAGTTGTAATTGAACAAAAGGATTCTGTAAAACAGGTAGATATGGTTACAGAGTTATCTAAAAAAGGAGAAAGAACACCAGATATCTTTATTGCTATCTCAGATCAGATTGCAGGAGCAGCAAAGAAAGGTTTAATCACAGAATTAGATAAGCTCTCATCTGATACAGAAAAAGCTAAATATCTTCCATTAGCTATAGAAGCTTTCAGCTTAAACGGTAATTTATACGCAGCACCTCGCTCAATTGAAACCTTAGTTGTTTACTACAATAAGGCTTTATTAGAGTATCCATTTGAAGTTATGGATGACTATTTAAAGTTCAATGATAAGATGCTCTCTGAAGGTAAATTCGGTCTTATAGGCAAGTTAGATCAGTTCTATATCACATACGGTATTTACAGCGGTTATGGCGCTTATGTATTTGGCTATAAGCACGGAAAGTACGATACTGAAGATGTTGGTTTAAATAATGATGGCGCTGTAAAAGCACTGGACTTTATTAAATCCTACTCAAAATACCTGCCAAAGGCAGTTTTGTCAGATGATGGCTGGGCTGCTGTAGATACTTACTTTAAAGAGGGTAAAGCTGCAGCTGTAATCAACGGTCCATGGGCTTTAGGAGATTATGCTAAATCAGGTGTTGATTATGGTGTAGCTCCATTACCAATTCTTCCAAACGGTAAATCAATGCGCCCATTCTATGGCGCTAAAGGCTATGTAATTTCTTCAGAAACTAAGAATAAAGATCTTGCAGAAAAGTTCTTAGAGTACATCAACAGACCTGAGTATGCTTTAATCCGTTATTCAGAAATTGCAGAACTTCCTCCTATTAAGGCTGTATTAGAGAATCCTTTAATTACAAATGACGACTTTGCAAATGCAATTGCAATTCAGATGAAAAATGCCGATGCAATGCCTAATGTACCTGAATTATCAAATGTATGGGGCCCTATGGGCAAGGCTATGTCAAAAGTAATTGATGGATCTGATGATTCAAAGAATGCTTTAAACAAAGCTGTATATGAGATTAAGCCGACAACGATCAGTAAAAATAACTGATTTTTGTCTTCGTTCAAATTTAACCATTTTTAAAAACTCATCCGATCAAAAGCGCCTCTGTAAGTCTCAATATTAAAATAGCGAGTCCATTCAAAGCCTAAACATCGGATGATGTTCTGTAAATCTTCATCAAACCAAGGTATCTGCAGTATATCTGTATTTGGAGCTCCTACTATCGTAAGATTGTTGTTAAATACATACTGAAAGAATCTCATTAAAGTAGGT
>JBNMJE010000007.1:0-39659 GCA_050873645.1 Succinivibrio sp.
ACCTACTTTAATGAGATTCTTTCAGTATGTATTTAACAACAATCTTACGATAGTAGGAGCTCCAAATACAGATATACTGCAGATACCTTGGTTTGATGAAGATTTACAGAACATCATCCGATGTTTAGGCTTTGAATGGACCCGCTATTTTAATATTGAGACTTACAGAGGCGCTTTTGATCGGATGAGTTTTTAAAAATGGTTAAATTTGAACGAAGACAAAAATCAGTTATTTTTACTGATCGTTGTCGGATCGAAGATTGGTCTGGTTGCAGAGGTTTTCTATTACCAAAAGCAAAGCGAAAGAAAGCTTGAGAATGAAAGCTCTCAAGCTTACAGAAAAAACATGAGTTAATTTTCGATTTGCTTGATATATACGTAGATGATTTCGTTGTTCTTACTGTATTCAGTTGAAGGTACAATTTCAAACATTACTTTCTTATATACACCGTTAACTTTTCGTCTGTAGTAAAAGATAATTGAGTTGTGATCATCTTGTACATGCTGTCTAAAGTAGTCAATAGATGCAATTTTTTTGAGTCTTGGCAGATCGTCAGGGTAGATAAGATCACTATCAATTAGATTATGAAGGGCATCGGTGATCTTACCTGTGTTTTTAAATTTCTGCTCGTTATTAGAAAGTTTTGTTGCAATATTCTTATAGCTGTTTTGTGTAAGGTTTAATCTTAAGATCTTTAAGTATGAAGAGCATAAAACTTCATAAGCTTTTTGGCAGATCCTTCGATTGATTCCTTGCTTGCTGTAGTAGTTTTGCTTATCCTCATACATGCGTTCATCTGCATGTTTGATAAGACCTAAGATACTGTGGTCGTTAAATTCCCTTTGACTTGCAAAGCCTACAGCTAAGGCTATTTTTTGATCATTTTCATGATTGTGTTTTTCTATTTCTGTATTTAGTAAGCTGTAAAGCTCCTTTGTATCAGGTGCGTTTTTATCAAGAATTGCAGCAAACTCATCTCCGCCGATTTTGTAGACTTTTCCATAATGAGAAAACACTTTATCGAGGATAATAGAAGCTATTTTTATTAGATTGTCACCAGCTTCATGTCCAGACTTGTCATTAGTTGCCTTCAAACCGTTAAGATCGATGACAGCAACTGTTATATCAGTGCATTGAGATTTATTAAAGGTATTGATGTCCTTATCATAAGCTCTACGGTTATAAAGACCTGACATAGGATCTTTATCTGACAGTTCTTGGAGCAAAATTTCTTTTTCCTTTTGGTTCTTGATATCCATAAAGGTTGCTTGTACAAGCAGATATTTTCCAATTTTATCGTTACCTTCTTTGGTAACAGCACATGAACCTACGAGGTAGATAGACTCTTTGTTAAGATTCTTGCACTGAAATTCAAACTTAGTAGAACCTTTTTCTTTGAAAGCATAATGAATGATTTTTGCTAACCCTTTTTTATGCTCGGGTTGCACAAAATCCATTAAAGAGAAAATGCTTGAATTTATTTTTTCTCTGTCTCCGCCTAAAATTTTGCAAGCTTCTTTATTGATGAGCTCTAGTTTAAAATCGCCATTTTCATTATAGAGTTTGAAAACTACAACTCCGCATAAAACAGAGTTTATGATTGCTTGTGTATCTAAATTAGGATCTTGAAAAACCATAGTTCTGTGCCAAATTTTATTTAGTGCTCTATCTGCTTTACATATAGGTAAACCGCTTGGTTGTTATCAGTAAATTTTCCTTCAGGAATAACTTCTAACAGAACATCTTTATAGCTATTTGAGAATTTTCTCTTATAGGTGATAGAGAACATATTTTTACCAGACTTAAAGAAATCTTTTAGATGATTTAAAGAAAGACCGTCTCTGAACTTGTTTTCATCGTCTTTATAGATTAGACCGGACTTCGAAAAGTGATCAATCCAAACAGAGTAATTGTTTCTGCTTTCTTTAAAGATATCATTTTCATTAAATTCGATTTTGATGATATTAAAAGAGTCAGTATTCAAATCAATACGCAGGATCTTCTGAAAAGAATTGCACAAAGCATCATAAACACTTTGTTGAATTCTTCTATCAACACCTTTAGTAAGGTAGTGATAGCGTTTAGCTTCAAACATTCTTTGATCTGCTATTTTGATCATGTTTCTTACATTGAAGTTCTTTTTACCGTGACCATGTTTACTGTTCGCAGTGATGTCAGGTAAACTGCAGGTTTTAGTTCCCACTGATAAAGACATGTGTTTTACAATGTAACCAGACCATTTATCGGCTCTTGCATGAAGTTTTGACAGACACACTCTTACTTGATTACGGTTAGCTGTTCTTAAGATAGCGAAAAACTCGTCACCACCAGTTCTGTAGATAACACCATATTCATCAAGGCTAGCTTTTACAACATTTGCAGATGCTTTGATAATTTCATCTCCAGCATTATGTCCTTGTTCATCGTTAATGGTTTTCAGTCCATTGATATCAATAACAACGAAAGTGATGAGATTTCCTTCATTAGGCAGAAGGGGAAAGTTACCTAATTCATGTTCTATTTGAGGCAAATCGTGTTCATAGGCAGCTCTATTAAGAACATTTGTCAGAGGATCAAATCTGATAAGGTTATTTAAGTGTTCTTCTTTGATCTTCAGTTTGGTAATATCCATGAATGCTGATTGCACTCTAATATAATGACCAAAATCGTCACTACCTGAACTTAAAGCTATTGCATTACAAATAAGGTAAATAGTTCTGTGTTTAAAGTTAACAAGTTCGACTTCAAACTGGATCTCTTCTTTGCTTTTTGACAGCTTTTCATAAACGTCTTTGAGCACTGCTTTATATTTAGGGGTTACTAGATCTTCAAAGGTTGTTACAGCCTGATTTAAGTTATCTAGATTAACTCCGATGATGTGTTCACATTCATTGTTAAACTGTTCAATTGCGATATGATGATCTTGCCTGCCTTTAGTTGGGTGATAGAGCCTAAAAACAGTTATGCCACAATCAATAGAGTTAAAAAGTGAATCAATATCGATCAAAAGGTCATCAACTTTAAGACAAGAACTCATTAGTGCCTCATATAATAGTAATAATTACTAGTATTATATGACTACAAATTTTGCATAGATTAAAATAATTATAAAATTTGTTATGGAGTAGGCATAAAAAAAGATCCTTGCGGATCTTTTTTATTGGAGTAATTTTTTGGTAACTATTTGTATAGTCTATCGAAATTGCTGGTCTTCTTTTTTACAAAAATGCTAATTAACATTAAGAAGGCAATAACAGTAGCACAAGCAAAAGCAACTAATACCCAGAATGGCATACTTTGTCCTAATAGCTCCCAATCAAGCTTATCAGAACATAAACCTAGTGGTTTAAACATCCATGGAGCTATAGTATCTAGTGGTAGAAAATCAGGAAACTGTGCTTCTAATTTACAGGTGTTGCCAAAAAGAGATGTACTTGTATAGGCTCTGTAGTGTTCCCATGTAACTAAAAGTCCACCAATTGCACTAGCTAAAAAGCCTGCTGCACATAAGAATCTTACAAAAACATAGTTTGCAGCCATAGCTCCTACAAAGCCAGCTACAACAAATCCTAGGAAGTAAGCTCTTTCATATACGCAATTTACACAAGGATTTAGGTGCAATTCGTACTGAAAATATAGTCCGCAAGCCTCTAATGCAATGCCTGATAGGAAAAGCAAGAACCAGCAAAATCTTGATGCGCAGATACTTTTAAATAGTTGTAACAAGGTAGACTCCAAACTTTATTGTTATTCTCAAGGTTACCGTGCGCTAATAATATCATTTTGTTGAGCAATATTATTAGAGTTAAGGCTCATTATTGTGCATTATTTACAAAATAAACGATGACACAATCATAAAAAAGGCTCTGCAAAGCAGAGCCTCCTTTTAATGATCTATACAGATTACTTCATTTGACCTTGAATTAGTTCAATTGAAGCACCGTGAACCCAACCTTCACGAATTAACCAACCAGTTAATTCTGGCATTAAGAACCAAGTTGCAATTAAACCTACAACAGTTAATACGATGGTATATGGTAAAGCCATATACATCATTCTGAAGTAAGGTAATCTGATTAAAGCTGCAATAGGTGAGGTTAATAAGAATAAGAATGCAGCTTGACCATTAGGAGTTGCAACTGATGGTAAGTTAGTACCAGCGTTAATTGCAATTGCTAACTCATCGAATTGCTCTGGGGTAATCACACCATTTAATAATGAATCACGAACCTGCTCAATATAGATGGTTGCTACGAATACGTTATCAGATACAGATGAAATGATGCCGTTTGCCATATAAAAGATAGGTAAGTGTAATTCTTTTGGTGTTGAGAATACCCATGCAATGATAGGGTCAAATAGTTTCTGAGTTGAAATTACGGTTACAACAGTGAAGAATACGCATAATAAAGCACAGAATGGCATTGATTCGGTGAAAGCTTTACCAACAGGACCTTCAGAGGTAATACCGCATAAAGCTGTAGCTAAAATAATTACTGATAGACCGATAATACCAACAGATGCTAAGTGGAAGCCTAAAGCTACAACTAACCAAATAACGCAACATAACTGAACAATAAGATTTAACTTATCACGTTTAGTTAAAGACTTAGTCTGTTCTTCATCCTTCTTAACCATGATGTCATAAACAGCCTGAGGCATCTTATGACCGTAGCCGAATAACTTAAAGTGCTCAACAACAAAGCAGGTAATTAAACCGCAAATTAAAACTGGTACTGAGATAGGAGCCATACGCATTGCGTAGTCAATAAATTTCCAACCGCATACGTCACCAATAATTAAGTTCTGTGGCTCACCAACGATAGTACATACACCACCTAAGGTAGTACCAACAGCTGAGTGCATTAAGATACTACGTAAGAATGCTCTGAACTCTTCTAAGCTCTTTTTGTGCTCTTCAGGAACGATGCTGTCATTATTAGCAATCATGGCCATTGCGTTATTGTCGGTAATGATAGACATATACAGCTGGTATAAGCCAACACAAGTTGAAATGATAATTGCTAAAACAGTTAGAGCGTCAACGAATGCTGAAAGAATAGCTGACATGAAGCAGAACATTAAAGCTAAAAGCACACTTGATCTTACTTTTACTAATAGCTTTGTAAAGAAGAACAGCAAGAAATCACGAACGAAGTGAATACCTGCAACCATGAACATCAGCAACATGATAACTTCAAGATTTGATTCAATCTCTTTTGTAACATGGTGCATATCGCACATGCCGATGAAACAAGCCTCAATTACTAAAAGACCACCAGCCTCAAGAGGGTAGCAGTCAAGAGCCATAGCAAGAGTGAAAATGAATTCAATAACCAATAACCAACCAGCTACAAATAATGAATATTGTGCAACGATTGGGTTAATGATTAAAAATGCAATAATTACATTTTTATACCATGCTGGAGCGCTGCCTAAAAAGTTAAGCACGCCTGCTTTGGCATAACTGATTGATGTGCTCATATAACCTCAGTTTTTAAAGTAGCGTTTATCACATTGGCAGTTATCAATATTAGCTGTAAATATGATAAGCAGTGATACAGACTAATTTTCTAAAAATAGTCAAAGTAAAATGTCAGTGAATTATATTCTTTCTGGGCTGACATTAAAAGAAAATTTTTAACATTGTGCGATTATTGATACAAAACACTTTTGAGAATATAAAAAGTATTTTTTAATTCTTAAAGTTAAGCTTTGATCTTAAGTTTAGTGCACAAAATGTAAATAAATTTAGTGCGTATATTGCAACGTGTAAAACAAAAACTCTTAACACCATAAAAGTTATAGCTGGATCAAAATTATCTTTGCCTAAGATATAACCTTCAATATGGATTAACTTGTATTTTGCAAAGTATGTCTCTATTACGGTGAAAACGTAAATGAGAACCACTGTGAACAATATATACACAGGAAGATTTCTGAAAATTGTCTTTAAAACAATCTTAAAAGGGCTTTGAGTTCTTACATTCTTATCTAGATCATAAGCTTTGATAAAACTGTAAGCGATAATTAAGAGTTGCAAAACGATGACTGCAACTGCAATTGTGCAAATAAGAGTAGTAAGAGAATGAGAATATTCTAATTGCTCTGGTGTTGCAATTTGCAAAGTCGGGTTTCTTACAGCTTTGTACTTATAAACTTCAATGTATTGAGTTGCCTTGTAGCAGAAATATTGGAATAGGGCAAAGAGTCCTAAAAGGTAAAGAATTTCTGTAGCTAACATTGACTTAAAATCAAGTTTAAGTCCACGCTTGAAAGATAAGATCTTGTCATTTTGTTTTGAAAAAACGTGGTACAAGATAAAAGAAGTCAGAGCAGGGAAGAGTAAAGTAAAAGGTACAGTTACAACACAAGATAAAGGTTGCAATGCACCCTTTAGTAAAGCAATAAAAATGCCGCCCGCATTTACTCGGTGCGGGCGGATTTGACTATTGTTATTCAATGTCATCTATTTTTAGAAAGTTGATGAAACAATAATTAACATGATCTGTGGTGACAGAATACGTAAGAACATAACAAAAGGATAAACTGTAGCATAACCAATTGATGATGCTTCAGCGTCTTTGTACATGTTGTTAGCGTAAGCAAGAGCTGGAGGATCTGTATAGGAACCAGCTAGAACGCCTGAAAGAACTAGGTAGTTTACCTTGCATAACTTGTAGCCTACAAAACCTACAATCAGTAAAGGAATGATTGAGATTAAGGTTGCCCATGCCATCCAGTGTAAACCTAAGCCTTGAGTTAATTCTTCCCAGAAACCGTTAGCACCAGCGTTAATACCAACAATAGTTAAGAACAGGGTAATACCGATCTCTTTGAATGCTGATAAAGCAGCTGTTGGTAATCTCCAGTGCATATTGTTACCAGTCCAAGTATCACCGAATCTTGCCAGTAAGATTGCAGAAATCAAGGTACCACCGATAACACCTAGCTTCATAGGTGAAGGAACGCCTGGAATTGGAATAGGAATAGAACCTAATAACATACCAACGAATAAACCAATAAAAATAGGCATCATTGGAACGTGGTTCATGGTAGCAGAGGAGTTACCTACAACTTTACCTGCTTTCTTGATGTTATCTACTGTACCTACAACGTTTAATTCATCACCTAAAGCTAACTTTAAGTCAGGTGTTGGCATGAACTGAACGCCTGAACGGAATACACGAGAAACTACTAAGTTGTAGTGGCCTTCAAGATCTAAGTCTGATAGTGTACGGCCCATTACATTGTTGTTAGTAATGATCAAGTGACGAACAGAAATTGTAGAACCATGGGTAGTTAAAACATCTTTTGTTTCTGTACCTAAAGCAATTGAAGCCTTTGAGACGAACTTTGAACCACCAACTAAGTGTAATAAATCACCTTTTTGTAGAACAAGATCTTTTGATGGAACAGACAAAACACCATCTCTCTTAATTCGAGAGCAGATAACTGTGCCTTCTTTTACGCAAGGAATATCGTTAATGGTTTTGCCAATGAACTGTGAATTTTCTACCTGTACGTTTGATACGATTGGGGCATCACGACCTGCGTTCTTGCTGTCATGATAAGCCTGACCTTCACCATCAATGCTAACCTTAAATACAGCACGAATTAAGATCATGGTAATAAGAATAGAGCAAACACCAAATGGGTATGCAACAGCATATGCCTTAGGAACTTTTGTTACATCTAAACCTAAAGCAATAGGATCTTTGCCTAAACCTTGCAGAGCAGTACCAATATCAGTAACCATAAGGCTTGCTGCACTTAATGCAGGTGTATTGGTAATTGCACCAGAGTACATACCAACCATTGCATCAGGAGTTACGATGCCACAGTAGAATAGAGCTAATGCAATGCCGCAACCTAAAACGATAATAGATACGGCTAATGAGATTAGCTTTAAGCCGTTACCACGAAGAGCAGCAAAGAAGCTTGGACCTACCTGAATACCGATTGCATAAACGAACAGCATCAGACCGAACTCTTGTAAAAAGTGCAGAATGCTAGCTTCAGCAGTTACACCACCAGGTACGTGTAACTCAAAACCAAAATAATGGTTTGCAATGTGACCGACTAAAATACCTGAGAACAGCACACCGCCGATTCCCAGACCGACACCTTTGTACTTTAACTGACCTAAGGCAATACCAAGTACAGCGCCGACTGATATATATATAACTAACAGGGCAAGAGATGACATTTAATAAATACCATTGGAATTAAAAAGAAATAAAAAACAAAGCCTAACGACTGTTAGGCCTTATTTCAATCTGATCTTATCATATCCGTAAAAATAATTCCTAATTATCAGAGATCTAAAATTAGGAATATCACACAGAATTCTGTCTAGATTATTAAACAAACATTTCTGAATTTTCAATGACTAGCTTTTTGTGCTCCAAAAAAGTTCAAAAAAGTACAATTATTGTGTGTTATATCACAAAAATGAGAGTATATTATCCGACGGACTGACAGTTCAGAAATTTTAAAACTGCCAACTCAAATTCTTAATTTTCGACGTGGAGAACAATATGAAGATTAAATTATTGTCTGTTTGCGCTTTTTTATTTGTATCAGTTCCTTTTTCAGCTAACGCTGTAATGGAAGCATCTTGGGATGATGAAGGTGTTGAATTAGCTGAAAAACCAGAGCATTGCCCAATGAACATTTATATTAAGAATGCAGATGGCAAGATCGAAGAGCATGAGTGGTCACACGCAAGAGTTCACAATGCCAACAAAGAGCAGAAACTAGAGTGTGTTTACAACTAATTTGAGTTTAACCAAAAATGCCTCATATAGATTTAGATACAAGTTCGGATCTTAATAAAAAAACAAAAATTCTGTGCACTTTTGGATGGCGTATGGCCTTAGCAGGTGCAGAAACACGCCTTATTATGCGTTGCTGTCATGACATGGCAAAAGCAATGCATGTTATCAATCCTGAATTCACCTTAACTCGTTCATTCTTTTTAGTAAGATGCTGTGATGGCAATAGCCACTACGCAGAGAGAATTGCAAAGATCAAAAGTCTTGGCATCAACATGAACAGTGTTACAAGGTTAAATTTTATCGCTAATGATGTTATTAGCGGAGAAATTACTGATCTTGATCTTATTTATCACAAGATCAGAGCTGTAAGACCTGTGCACTATAACAAGAACTTGTTAATACCAATTGAAGCTGTTGCAGCGGCTGCTTTCGCTTATTGTAACGGAGGTACTGCTACAGTATGTCTAGCTGCTTTAATTGGTGGCTTTATGCTGATGTTCTTTAAATTCTGGCTATTAAAGAAAGGCTTTTTCGAGACTTTTGTGTTCATGGCATGTGCATTTTTAGGTTGTGCAACTACCTATATTATGTGTACCTATGTTCTAAGTGCATCTGCTGATGAAACTCGTTTGGCAATTATGGCTACTACATTACTGTTAGTACCAGGCTTTCCATATATGAATGGTTTCTTAGATATCTTCAAAGGGTATCTGGAAATTGGTGTGATGAGACTTATTTACTCAATCATTCTTACAGCATGTGCAGCATCTGGCCTATTAGGTGCTTTATATCTGATGTGGATTTAGTTGGAGTTTGTTTCAATGTTAGATTTAAATTTTACAACTGAATTCTTCATAAGATGGGCAATGGAGACTGGTTGCGCTTCATTCATCGCTGTAGCTTTTGCGATGTTGTTCCAAGTGCCTGTAAAGTATTTAGGATTTGTAGCATTAGGTGGAGCTGTAACTCGTTGTTTGAGAACTTTCCTATTTTTAGGTTGTGGTCTTGAAGTTGTGGTTTCAACTTTCATCGCCTGCTCTGTTACATCTTTATTGTTTATCTATATTGCACCAAAACTGAAGGTAACAAGGGTTATCTTTACTGTAGCATCAATTATCTCATTGATTCCTGGTATGGATGCTTATCAGTGTTTAATTGCAACAGCTAGAATTATTGAAGATACACAGACAGAATTGGTTCAGGAAGCTTACCTTATCATGCATCATGGCATGAGATGTTTTGGCATTATGCTTGGTATCAGTTTAGGTATTGCTGTTCCTCCTCTATTCTTCTACAGATATAGATTCGGCAAGTCATAATTCATAAAAAATGGTGCCATTAGGCACCATTAAATGTTGTTCCTTCCTAATATTTACTTCTTCGTTTATAGCTTATCTAAAATATCAGTGGTGATGTACACACAGTTCTCTTCAGGTGCTACATCAAATAAAGGATCGTCAAAGTTGTCATAGGCCCAGTCATTGATTTCTTCAATAGCAGCATCTCGTGACATGAACTTAAGACTCATACAGATACCAGTAAATTCATTTAAATCAATCACGTCACATTTTTGTGATTTAATGGCTTCAACTAGCTTTTTACAACTCTCAGATGGATACTGATATCCATCATCGGTGTTGTTAGAGGACTCATTAACGGCTTTATTGGATAATGTGTTGTCTTCAACACTTACATCATTTGAAACTGATAAAGAGTCTGAGTTGTTCTCTGACTTATCTTCAGTAGAACTCTGTAAGTTAATCTCTTCAATATTCTCAGAATCATCAGGCTCACTATCAGGATCTTCATTTCTAATCTGACTAATCACATCCTGAATTTGAGCACTCTCTTTTAATTTAGACTCAATAAGCGACGTATCAAGCTTTTTGAGATTGAAATTTGTGGCCTTAAAGAAACTATGATCAGATGTCTTTACTAAAGATGTTCTTTCAAAATTAGATGAACTTAAGTCTTCTTTTATATGTTCAGAGTGAGTTCTTTCTTTAACATCCTTAATAATGTCTGTTTGTACATTTGGTCTTGAAGAGAAATAACTAAATACTTCATTAAATTTATTTTCAAGATAATTCTTAAGAGGGGATGCCTTAACCTCTTCTACAGCCAATTTCTTTAAATAATTTAAACTTAGTCTGAAGTTTTTATTGTTTTTCTGTTCAGCGTAAAGAGTTCTATAAAACTTTTCATCAAAAGGCTTACAGCCTTTCATGAGGACTCTTAAGGTATTAAAGAAATTGATAGCAAATACGTTTTGCTCTGCACTAAGTTCCATGTATCTTGAGAGTTTAACTTCAGCTACGCTCACAGGAACTATAAATGAAAAAATGATAAATGCCATTTGAGCTGCACAAAGTTTATTTAAAAAATCATGGTCAACAGCACCTTCGCTTAAATGTGTTGAGATGATTTTGTGGTACTTTAATTTATTTCTAGCAACCTTTGGCAATGCTCTATCAATAGGTACTACCATCAGACCTAGAGATGGCAAACACTCTTCAATTGCTTCATTTGCAATGTATGAATAACCAATCTTGAAAATATCACAAAGTTGAGAGTATTTTGTAAAAGTAAAATCTTTTAATTGACGCTTAATCAGCTGTTCTTCTAACTTGCTTAAATTACCCGCAACAAGGTTAGCAAGTATTGTCTGGTTTCCAGTTTCAAGATTGCCTAAAAACTTGATGACATTTGCTTTTGAACAGATAAGATCTCTTAGTTTTGATTGTCCTGACAGGTCAACTATAACTTCTTTTTTCAACAGCCTAGTTGCAGCTTCATGACTGAACAAAGGCATAAACAAATTGGTAAAGACTGGGTGTCCTAATAATACCCACAGTACTTTGCAGTTATTACTTGAAAAGTCGTGAGCTGGACTGTCAAACAACATCATATTGTTGAGTCTTTGACTCTCATCTTTAATTTGTTTTTTACCAATGTATATGAATTTGTCGATATTTGAATTTGTAAGCTCTTTGTGAATTAGCTTTTGCATGTACAAAGACAAATGCTTAGTCTTAGGTTTGATGCCTTTGAACACTGCTGAGATCTTCTCATCTTCGTTGAGTTGCTCAAACACAAGATTGTAAAAAATAACTGAAGCTTTCTCATATAGATCAGACAATGATAGCTTTTCGTTATTGGTTAACAAAACATTGGCAGCTAAATTATTTAGAGGAGGAAACTCAAAAAGAGCCTGTGCTGTAATCTCATCAATTTTTATCTTATCTTTGTGTTTACAGCATTCAAATAACGCAAAATAAAGACCTTTAATAAAGAGAAGCTCTTTTTTCTGTGTATTTTTATACTCTGCATCTAATTCATCTAAAGCCTTAGCGTTCTCTTTTTCGTCATAGGATATGAAAATGTTATTTAAGATAAGACGCAAAAAGAATGTATAGAAGAGAATGCAATCATTCGTTTTTTCAGAGGTAACTGTTACTAAATCAAGATTACCTCTACCTCCGATTGGTAGTAGCGTTGAGTTAAATAAGTATGCAGCAAAGGCATTCTCAAGCATTCCTACTTTTAAACCAAGCTCTTTGCCATTACGGTAGATCATGCATGGATAGGTTAAACACAGCTCTTTGTCGTCTGTAATATAAAGACAAGGTGCTACTCTAGTTGTAGTCTTTTCTTTTAGATCTTCAAAATAATGAAGAGTGATAGCATCTTTATTTGGAATAAGCTTAGTGATATTTGGAGTAACATATTTTTCTATAGCTTTAAAATATGTCATTACAAGCTTATTCTCTTTGATAGGAGAATTATCAACAACACAAGATACGATATCTTCAGTTTTATTAGGTTCAACTCTGCCTTTAACAAATGAGTAAAGGTAGTTATATGAAGACTGTCTTACAGTGCCAAATCTGTTTTCAAGAGAAGCTGTTTCAATAACATCAACTTTCGGATTGATTTGAGCGTTATTGGCAATTCTAGCAGGTTGAGTATGTGCTATTTTTTTTAGCTCTTGCTCTAAATCATCTAAATAAGGGTAATCCTGATTTAAAGGTTCTCTATATGAGGTGGATGCTGAAATTAGAGCTAAATAATGGCTGACTCTTTTTTGTTGTTCTGCATTTAGAGGTTTAAAACAGTATTGGCTTTCTTTATAGTTGCAATGTCTGTTTCTGTATTCACTTGCATAGGTGTAGCAAGCTCTCAAGTAACCTAAGCCTTCTTTTGGTAATTCAAGTTCACCTAAAATACCGTTCATCGCAAGTCTCTGGTGAGGATCAAGTTTTGATGAACTTACAACAAATAATCCTTCAAAGACTCTTAACATGACATTGTAGTTAGACAACTTGTTGTTCATTCTGCTGATATGAACGGCATCGCTTTGAGTAGGAGCTCTTTTTTCTTTTATAAGCGCACGAACTGCAGCACAATCTTCGTCATTGTTAAGATTTGGCTTTGGTGTGACAAAGATCTTGTCATAAAAAGATAAGTCTACAGGAATGGAGCAAGGTACAAGTTTTAAGCCTAGCATCTCAAGATAAGTATTGATGCAGACATAATTTCTTTGACAGTTTTCTTCAAAGCTTTTTTCTGTGTATTCAAGCTCTAGCTTTTCACATAGTTCTTGCATTGAGATGCAGATAAAACGGTGTGAGGATGCTTCTTTATAAAGATCACGAATGACCTCAACTAATGAAGAGGGCAGATCTTTAATTCTTTTAATATAAAAGCTAGCATCCTTTAGCATACTCAGTCCTTCATGAAGTGTATTGATTTTAACTCCAAAAAGGGTAGAAAAATCAATACGTGAGTACAATTTTCACAAATTATGAGGTAAGACACGCAGGATCAAATTTATATACACCTGATAAAAAGTCTAAAAGTTCCTGTTTAGCTTTGGTATTGATTGTGGACAGCTTCTTTTTTAACTCTTCTTTCATCTCATCGGTAAAAGCATCAATACCTTCGTCATTTAAGATATCAAGATACTTGATAATGCTATAGGCTTTGTTATCAAACATCATGTTCAACAAATCTAGTCGCAACTTTAACTTATGCTCTTCGCTATCATTCTGATAGCATAAAGGTAATGAAGCAATTGCAACTTTGGTAAGTTCTGCTTCTAACATTGGATTTACAGCATGGGATAGAGCTATACCGTCAAGTGAAGTTCTGGTTTTAAATTCTCTAGTGTAGACATGTTTACAGATAAATTTACCATCATTAACAGGATAGTTATCCCAAATGGTTACCTTCCTTCCTAATAGAGAATTGATTCTGCTTATGTCTTCTGCAGTTATTTCTTTTGAGAGAACTTTATTTCCAGTCCAAAAGATTTCTACATCTTGACTAAGGCTTTGAGTGATTTCATTGAAGTAGTTATCTGGTCTTTTACCAAAACATTTATCTAAGATTGGATCAAAAGTGTAATAGGTAGGACAAAAGATAAGTCTTATTTTTTTATCTGCAAATTCTGATGCAATATATGAAGAAATCTCGTTCATGATTTCTTTTTGATGAATGCCTTCATCATCAGTGTAAAGCTTAATGTCATCAAAAAGGATGGCAATGATATTTGCATCAAGCTCTTTTACAAAGAAATCAACTTTTTTCAAAAGGATCGGTAAGTACTTTTTAAGATCTGATGTGATACCAAGAGGTGAAATTCCTATACCGAAATTTATAGATGCATTTTTACAGTGCAAAGATAATCTCTTTAAGAAATCTATCTTTTCTCTTGGAAAATCTTCATTCCACCTACGGCGTAAGGAACTGTCATTTTTAGGAGCATAAATATAATAGTGGTAGTTGTAATTGCTAATAAACGATATAAGAGAGTTTCTCTCAAGTTCAGTGTAGATCCTGCCGTAGTAGCCTTCAATTATGCCTAAAGATGTTTTCATATTTTTAGCTTACATTTTTTTTACAATTCCATAGTATGGAATAAAGTTTGATTATTATCTAAACATGTTATGGATTTAGCCAATCCGTAGTGAGAATACAACCTATTTGTGTAGTAAACAACTAGAAAGCTAAATTTAACGTCTTGTAAAAGAAAGATCAAATTAACAAAGACCTAGCTTAGGAACTAATCAAATGAAATTCATGGCCCTGAGAGTTAAAAATAAGTTAGAAAAAGTCGAAGGTATGTATGACAAAGTCAGATAAGTTCAAAAAATGCCCAAAGATCATAGAAAAATCAGAGATGGCTAAAAATTTGCACATTGATTAGATGCCGTTAGGCTTGTATAATACCCCAGTTTATATTTAAAGACGTACAGCACAGTTTATTACTCCGCTGCGTCAATGATGTTTGTTAATTACTGCAACCTAGACATAGAGGTAAACGATGCAGGTTTCAACCGAGAAAAAAGAGGGCGTTCAGCACCTTCTAACCGTTACTGTGCCAGCAGAAGATGTTAAAAAGGCATATGACGCTAGTTTCCGCAAGTACGCTAAAAATGCAAGAATCGATGGTTTCCGTAAGGGCCACATTCCAACTAAAGTTTTAGAGCAGCAGTTTGGCGGTCAGATTTATTCAGATGCTTATGATTCATTAGTAAATGCGACTTTAGGTCAGGCTATTAAAGAGTCAAAGCTAGAAGTGGTAGGCTATCCTAAGATTGAAGTTAAGAAAGCTACCTTCAAGAACGACGAAGAGTTCGTTTATGAGGCAACTGTAGAAGTTAACCCAGAGTTAGAGTTAAAGCCTTTTGAAGACTTAAAGTTAAAGAGCATCAAGGCAACTGTAACTGACGCTGACGTAGACAACATGATTGAGACTTTACGTAAGCAGCAGGGTAAGTGGCAGGTAAAGGATGATGCTGTAGTAGCTAATGGTACTCGTGCATCAATCGACTTTACTGGTCGTACCGATGGTGTTGAGTTCGAAGGCGGTAAGGCTTCTAACTTCTCATTAACAGTTGGCGAAACTCAGATGATCCCTGGCTTTACTGAGCAGATCGAAGGCCACAAGGCTGGCGATAAGTTCACTATTCAGGTTAAATTCCCTGAGGATTACCATGCTGAGAACTTAAAGGGTAAGGATGCAGAGTTTGACATCGTTGTTAACTCAGTATCAGAGTTATCTTTACCAGAAGTTAACGAAGACTTCGTTAAAGTATTCGGCGTAAAAGATGGTTCATTAGACACCTTCAAGTCAGACTTACGCAAGAACATGGAGCGTGAGTTAAACCGCGCTAAGTACACCATTACTCGTGGTAAGTTGTTCGACGCTTTAGTAGCTCAGTACGGTGAATTCGCAGTACCTGAGGCTTATGTTGAAGCTGAGAAAGAGCGTTTAGCAAAGAACTTCGAGCAGCAGATGCGTGCTTATGGCATGAAGAAGTTACCAGACTCATTCAAGAAAGATGATATGTTCAAGGATGAGGCTGTTAAGGATGCTCGCTTAGGCACAATCGTTCGTAAGATCGTTGAGAGCTTAGGCTTAAATAAGCCTTCAGATGAATTTGTTGAGGCTCAGTTAGAGCAGTTCGCTGGTGCTTACGAAGATCCTGCTGAAGTTAAGGAGCAGATCCGTAAGGATAAGACTCAGTTCGAGGCTGTTCAGAATGCAGCTTTAGAGTCAGAAGTTGTTGCTAAGGTAATGGAAAAGGCTGCTGATGGCGAAGAAGAAATGACCTTCGATCAGTTAGTAAACCATCGCTAATAACACACTTTAAAATATAATTAAGGAGCTATGCTACATATGTTCAATTCAGAAGATCAAGAGAGAATGGCGTCAACATTGGTGCCTATGGTTATCGAGCAGACTGCTCGTGGAGAAAGATCTTTTGATATTTACTCTAGACTATTAAAAGACAGAGTAATTTTTCTGACCGGTGAAGTTGAAGATCATATGTCAGATTTGATCGTAGCACAGCTCCTGTTCTTAGAATCAGAAGATCCTGACAAAGATATCTATCTGTACATCAATTCTCCTGGTGGCGTAGTAACTGCAGGTCTTGCAATTTACGACACCATGCAATATATAAAACCTGATGTCTGCACTTTATGCATGGGACAGGCTTGTTCTATGGGATCATTCTTATTAACTGGCGGTGCTAAAGGAAAGAGATTTGCACTTCCAAATGCAAGAATCATGATCCATCAGCCTTTAGGTGGATTCAAAGGTCAGGCAACTGACATCATGATCCATGCTCATGAGACACAGCGTATTAAGCAGACATTGAACAGTATTCTTGCAAAACACACAGGCAAGTCTATTGAAGACATTACACGTGATACAGAGCGTGATAATTTTATGACCGCTCAAGAAGCACTTGAGTACGGTTTAATTGACAAAGTTATTTCAAGTCGTGCTGAGATAGCCGATTTTAATTCAAAGAAGGATGAGTAATCGTGTCAGAACAGAAAAAAAGCACATGTCTGTTCTGCGGTCAAGCAGCCTCAGACACAAGAACCTTAATTAGAGCTAGAGATGGTATTTGCATCTGCTCAGACTGCATTAAGCAGTGCTATGAGATGCTGGTAGCTAAAGGTCTTGATAATAAAGATAAACATTCAGCAAGTGGCATTGATTTAGATAATGTACCAACACCTCATGAGATTGCAAAACATCTTGATGAGTATGTAATTGGTCAGGATGATGCAAAGAAAGTTTTATCAGTTGCTGTATATAACCATTATCAGAGATTACGTCATTCAGGCGTTGATTCAGATGTTGAATTAGGCAAATCTAATATTCTTTTAGTAGGCCCTACAGGCTCTGGTAAAACTTTATTAGTTCAGACATTAGCAAAATTCTTAAATGTACCATTTGCTATTTCTGATGCGACCACTTTAACTGAAGCAGGTTACGTAGGTGAAGATGTAGAAAACGTGATTGTACGTTTACTGCAGAATTGCGATTTTGATGTAGAAAAAGCTCAAAAGGGTATTATCTATATCGACGAAATCGACAAGATTGCTCGAAAGAGTGAAAACCCATCAATTACCCGTGATGTATCTGGTGAAGGTGTTCAGCAGGCATTATTAAAGTTAATTGAAGGAACTGTTGCTTCTGTACCACCAAATGGTGGCAGAAAACACCCACAAGAGAAGAATATCGAAGTTGATACTTCACAGATTTTATTTATCTGTGGTGGTGCTTTTGATGGTCTTGATAAGATTGTTGAAAAGAGAGTATCAAAAAAAGCAGGTATTGGCTTTGGAGCTGAAGTTTTCGGTAAAGACGACAAGATGTCACTTTCTGACAAGTACAAGAAAGTTGAGCCTGATGATCTTGTAAAGTTTGGTATTATCCCTGAGTTTGTAGGTCGTTTACCTGTAATTACAGCTTTATCAGAACTAAATCGTGATGAGTTAATTAGAGTTTTAAGAGAACCTAAGAACGCTATCATCAGACAGTTTGAAGCAATGTTTAAGTTTGAAAACGTAAAACTTGAATTTACAGCTGAGGCTTTAAATGCTATTGCTGACAGCGCTATTAAACGTCACACCGGAGCACGTGGTTTACGTTCAGTTGTAGAAGGTCTGCTCTTGAACACCATGTATGATATTCCTTCGGTAAAGAATGTCGAAAAGGTAATTGTTGACAAGAATACGGTTGAAAATCACCAAGAGCCTTTAGTTATTAAGAAAGACGATTTTGAAATCGCGTCTAACTCTTAATAATAAAATTTACAGATAAGGCCCTTCAAGAACGATTGAGGGGCTTTTTTATCGGTTTAAAAGTTTATTTTGATTCAGTTTTAATACATAAGAGATTTTCTCTTAATACTGGAAGAACATGACAGAAAAAACAATTAAAAAGACAAGAACTAAAGATACAGCAACTAAGAAAACTACTAACAGACGTAGTACTGCTAAGAACGGTTCATCTAAGAATAGTGTAAAAGAGATGATTTTACCTTTAATTACTTTAAGGGCTTTGATCATTACTCCTCATTCTAAATTACAGATTACAGCTGCAAGAGATAGCTCTATTGCTGCATTTACATATGCTCAAGAACAAGAAGAGCAAAATGTTGCAGTATTCTGTCAGCTTAATGAAGCAGATGAAAAGCCTGAGTTTAAAGATCTACATAAAACAGGTGTGATCTGCAAACTTTTGAGTATGAGCCAAAAGGATGCCAATACTCGTCAGTGTTTAATTTCTGGTTTTGAAAGAATTAAGCTAATTGAAATCATTGATGATGAGAAAGTACCTTTTAGAAAAGCAAGAATTCAGGTATTAAGTGAGGAAGAGCAGTCAGATAAGGATGTCGCTGATACTTTATCTGTATTAAAGTCATGCCTGCAGTATGCAATTGACTCATCAGATAAGACTTCAAGAGCTTTAATTGAAGATTCAGTGCCTAAACACTTAATCTCATCAATTTTAGAAGAGAGTTCTTTATCTCGATTAACCGATACCTTAACCCAGATCTTAAAGCTTGATACTCAAACTAAGTACATGCTTTTATCTTCTCTAAATCCTGTAGAGAGAGGTCGCATTTTAATCAGTGCCTTAAACGGTTATTCTTACAAATCTGAGTTAGAGAACAGAATCATTGATTTAGCTAAAAAATCAATGGAAAAGAACCAGAAAGAGTACTTCTTAGCAGAGCAATTAAAAGCTATCAAAAAAGAACTTGGTATTTCTGTCTCTGAAGATGATGACGTTCAGTCATTCATGACTAGAAATGAAGAGTTAAAAGCTCCTGAATATGTCCATAAACGCATTGAAAGAGAGATTAAAAAGTTAAACTCAATGAGTATTAACTCATCAGAGTACTCTGTGGTAAGAAACTATATTGATTGTCTACTATCATTACCTTGGCTTGAGTGTTCAGAGGTAAATCATGATCTAAAGAAAGCAAAAGAGATCTTAGATAGAGATCATTATGGTTTAACAAAGGTAAAAGACAAGATCTTAGAGTATTTAGCAGTTCAGTCTCGTGCAGACAGACTGCATGGTCCTATCATTTGTTTAATGGGTCCTCCAGGTATTGGTAAAACATCTTTAGGTAAGTCTATCGCTGCAGCTACTGGTAGAAAGTTTGTAAGAGTAGCTTTAGGTGGTGTTAACGATGAAGCTGAGATCCGTGGTCACAGAAGGACCTATATCGGTGCTCTTCCTGGTCGTATTATCTCTAATATGGCAAAGGTTGGTGTAAACAACCCATTGTTCTTATTAGATGAAATTGATAAGGTGGTTTCATCAGTTCACGGTGATCCCTCAGCTGCTTTATTAGAAGTTTTAGATCCCGAGCAAAACTCTACTTTCGAAGATAACTATGTAGAGATTGATTATGATTTGTCTAATGTTATGTTCGTAACCACAGCCAATTCATACAACATCCCAGGACCTCTATTAGATCGTATGGAGATTATTGATTTATCTTCATATACAGAGGATGAGAAGTTCCATATTGCTAAAGAGCATCTTTTCCCTAAACAGTTGCGATTAGCTAATGTAGGTGAAAAGGAAATCACAATTGCAGACGATGTCTTATTACATTTGATTCGCTATTACACTCATGAAGCAGGTGTTCGTGAGTTAGAACGTACTTTAACAGAGATCATTAGAAAGACTATTAAAGATCTGATGATCGAAAATCCTAAGGCTAAGAAACTAAAGGCAACAGCTGTAACAATCGAAGATATTCACAGAATGTTAGGCCCCGAGAAGTATGACTTTACCTCTAAGTTAAAAGAGAGCAAGGTAGGTATTGTCAACGGTCTGTCATGGTCAACCTTAGGTGGCGATATTCTGCAGCTAGAAGCTGTAGCAAACGAGGGTAAGGGTAAACATCAGTTAACAGGTAAGTTAGGTGATGTAATGAAAGAGTCAATCTCTACAGCTATTACTGTAGTTAGAACCTTATCTAAGGATTTGCACTTAAATCAGGATTTCTTTGAGACCTGTGACTTACATGTTCATGTTCCAGAAGGTGCTGTACCAAAAGATGGTCCATCAGCTGGTGTAGGTATGGTAACAGCTGTGGTATCTGCTTTAACAGGCAATCCAGTAAGATCAGATGTAGCCATGACAGGTGAGATCACCTTACGAGGTGATGTCCTGCCAATTGGAGGCTTGAAAGAGAAACTTCTAGCTGCAATGAGAGGTGGCATTAAGACTGTCATGATCCCTAAAGAGAATGAAAAAGATCTTTGGGATATTCCTCATGTAGTTCAAGAGAAGATGACTATAAAGCCTGTATCTAGAATCGAAGAGGTTTTAAAGACAGCTCTAGAGCATGATCCTTACACTTTCATGCCTACAACACGCTGGCTATTAAAAGATAAAAAGCAGGTAGCAAAAGGTTCTAGAAAAAAGAAAGAAGATAGCATGAACATTGTTCTGTAGGAATTCAAATATGAGCAACACAGAGAATAATCAGGACTTAGAAAACAAAACATCTTTAAATAAAGAAGATGAAGCTTTTGTAAAGTTTGATGATGAACAAAAAGAAAACAAAGATGAAAACACCATCGATGATGAAATCAAAAAGATTGTGGGGTCAGCAGATGCTTTAATTAAAGTTCTAGAAAAGATTGCTCCAGAGGTTAATTCAGATAAAGTGGTTAACCCTGAGGCCTTTTTAAAGATCATCAAACCACTGTGCGTAAGTGTTGAAAATACTCTGCCAATGCTGATGGAATGTCAGGATAATTTAGAGTATCTAAAAGATGACAATGCTTATGTTCTAAGACAAAAAGTCGCTCATATTGAAGATGATCTTTTGCCACCTCTTTTAGCTTATATAAGAGAGCATGACAAGAAAAAGGACTAGAGCTTATGTTGGTACTAAAGTAAGAGAATACTTCGTTTTGAAGATTATTCTTTTACAAAAGTAGCTTAATGTATTACAAAAGATCTGCTAAAACTCCTCAAATGAAACTCCAAATTGGAGGTCAGATGAGGAGTTTATTTTACAAAAATTCCTCAAAACCGCATTCTGATAGCACTTTTACACGTATTTTTTTTGCAAAAAATACGATGCAGATCAATTTTTCGAAATAATAAGTCTATAAACAGCGCAAAACACGTGCATAATAGCTCAAGGGCTTTTAAGCTCAAGCGTTAAGTTAGAATACGCGCAATTTAACAAACCCAATTAGGAGTACATTGTGAATAAAAGTCAATTAGTTGATAGCATCGCTAAGAAGTCAGGTTTAACTATCAAAGATTCAGCTGCTGCTGTAAATGCATTTTTAGATTCTGTAAAAGATGCTTTAGCAAAAGGTGAGACTGTAACTTTAATCGGTTTCGGTAATTTCTTAGTTCGTGATAGAGCTGCTCGTTCAGGCCGTAACCCACGTACTGGTGAAGTTGTACAGATCCCTGCAGTTAAGGTTCCTGCATTCAAGGCAGGTAAGCCATTAAAGGATATCGTTAACAAATAATTTTACTTATTTGTCAAAAGATCCCTGAGTTTATGAAAAATTCGGGGATTTTTTTTTGCAAAAGCGCATCTATGTGAATTGTGCAATTTAATTTTAGGATCAATTCTTTTATAATTTGATAAGTTTGTTTCACCATGTGTAGCTTGTGCTACGGAGATAATTAAAAAATGTTAACTGATAAGTTGCGTGATGGTGCGCACGGTAAAGTTTTTAAGATCCTATTCTGGATCATTATTCTTTCATTTATTTTTGCAGGCGTCGGCAATTATTTGATCCCTAAACTTAATACTGATCCTGTAAAGATTGGCAAATACAGCATTAAATCAGAGCAGTGGAATGCACAGTACCAGGATCAGGTTCGCATGATGCAGAACCAGTATGGTCCACAGGTAAATAAGTTCTTTGAAAATCCTGAAAATGTTAAAGCTATGCGTATGCAGGTTTTAGAGCGCATGATTGACAATGTTGCTTTAAATTCTGTTACCTATGAGCAGGGCATTAGAGTTGGTGACGAACAGGTAAAAGATGCAATTCGTAAAGAAAGAGCATTCCAGAAAGACGGTAAATTCAATAACGATTTATTCTTAGCTAAAGTTCGTAACATGGGTTCAAGCCCTGATTACTTTGCTGAGCAGTTACGTACACAGTTAGCTCAGGAAACCTTAGTAAATCCTATTTTATTATCAGGTTCTTCAGTATATCCACATGAGGTTGAGCTTTTAGCAAAGTTATTTGCTCAGACCAGAGTTATTGATACCTATACAGTTGATACAGCTAAATTAGCTAAGAGTGTTGAAGTAACTGATGAGCAGGTTCAAAAGTTCTATGATGAGAACAAGGCTCTGTTTAAGAAACCTGCAAGTGTTAAGTTTACTTACATTCTTTTAACCGTTAATGATTTAAAGAAAGAAGTTGAAGTAACTGACGAGAAGTTAGAAGAATACTACAACTTAAATCAGACTGATTTTACAGTTCCTCAGAAGCGTGAATGCTCACAAATCTTAATTAAAGCATCAACAGATAACTATGCTCAAAAGGCAAAAGAAGCTTTAGCTGAATTAAAGTCAGGCAAGAGCTTTGAAGAAGTTGGTCTTAAGTTCTCTGATGATAAAGACTTTGAAAAAGATCATGGTTCATTAGGTTTATTAGAGAAGGGCTCATTATCATCACAGCTTGATATTGCTTTATTTGCAATCAATAAAGTAGGTGACGTATCTGACGTAGTTATTGATGAGTCTGGTGCTCATATCTTAAAACTAGATGGTATCACCGAGTCATTCGTACCTAAGTTAGCTGATATCAAAGATGAGGTTAAGGCTAAGTACATCGATGCTAAGGCTTTAGATTTATATAATGAAAAGACAGCTAAATTAACTGATGTATCTTATGAGAATCCAGATTCTCTTGAGGCTGCATCAAAGGCTGTAGCTTCACCTATCTTAGAGTCAGGTGTAGTTTCATTAGGTGATAAGTCATTAAAGTGGCCTTTATCAACTGATGAGGTGCAGAAGCTTGCATTTAATGAAGAGAACAGAACTTCAAATGTAAACTCTGCTGTAATTTCATTAGGAAATGAAGCCTGCATCGTCTTAAATGTAAATGACTATAAAGATGAGTCTTTATTAAAGCTAGATGAAGTTAAAGAGAAGGCTACAAAGCTTTCTCTAAACAATTTAGTAACTAAGAAAGCTCAGGATATCTTAGCTAAGATTAAAGAGTCTGTTGCAGCTGGTAAAGATGTTGAGGAAACTGATGATGTAACCAAGGCTTCAGATGTAACCGTATCAAGAGACGATCAGAGTTTAGATCCTTACTTTGTATTAGAAGTTTACTCAATTCCTAATAAAGTAAATGACAGTGTAACCACCACCAATAAAGGTCAGCCTGTTCTTGCTGTATTAAAGAGCGTTAATGATGCAGATAAAGCAGATCTTGAGAAATACACTGCTTTAATTCGCGCTCAATTAGTGCAATTTAAACAGAATAAGACAAATTCTATGATCTATTTAGGTGCACGTGATATCAGTGATATTGAGTATAATGAGGATGGTATTAAGCTTGTAAATCAACAAAATAGCAACGCTGATTAAGCTAAAATATACGTAAATCATTACTAACCAAAATAGGGCATCTACTTTACGTAGATGCCCTTTTTGTTATTTAATAGTGAAAAATTTTGGGAAGTAATAAAAATGAATATACATGAATATCAGGCAAAAGAGATTTTTAAGGAGTACGGACTTCCCGTTGCTCCTTTTTTTGTAAGCACTAAGGCAACCGGTATTGGTAAGGCTGCTTATGAGTTAGCACCAGGACCATATGTTGTTAAGTGTCAGGTTCATTCTGGTGCTAGAGGTAAGGCAGGTGGTGTAGCTTTAGTACAGACTCCTGCAGAAGCTGAGGCATTTGCAGCTAAGTGGTTAGGTAAAAGATTAGTTACCCGTCAGAGTGGTCCACACGGCAAGCCTGTAAACAGAATTTTAATTGAAAGAGCTTCTAATATCGCAAGAGAGCTTTATGTTTCAGCTACCATTGATAGAGCATCAGCTCATTTGACAATTATTGCTTCAGAAGCAGGCGGCATGTCAATTGAAGAGTTAGCTGTAAATCAGCCTGAGAAGATCTTAAAGGTAGCAATTGATGAGTTAACAGGTCCTCAGGCATATCAGGGTAGAGAGTTAGCTTATAAGTTAGGATTGCAGGGTAAGCAGGTAAATCAGTTTGCAAAGATCTTTTTAGGTATTTGCAAGATGTTTGTACAAAAGGATTTATCTTTGGTTGAGATTAACCCTTTAGTAGTTACTAAAGAAGGCGACCTCTTATGCTGTGATGCTAAGATCAATACCGATCCTTATGCTTTGTATCGTCATCCTGAGATGGCAGAATTAGATGATCCTTCACAAGAAGATCCTCGTGTTGCAAGAGCTGTGGCTGCAGGCTTCAGTTATGTACCTCTAGAAGGCAACATTGGATGTATGGTTAATGGTGCTGGTCTTGCAATGGGTACTATGGACATCATTAAGAACTTAGGTGGTGCTCCTGCTAACTTCTTGGATGTTGGTGGTACTGCAACTAAAGAGCGTGTTATGGAAGCTTTTAAGGTGATCTTAGAAGATCCTAATGTTAAGTGCATCATGGTAAACATCTTTGGTGGCATTGTACGTTGTGACATGATTGCCGAAGGTATACGAGGCGCTGTAGAGCAGACTAAGATCTCAGTACCAGTAGTGGTAAGACTTGAGGGTAATCAGGCTCAAGTAGGTGAGAAGATCTTAAATGAATGCGGCCTTAATATTGTATCAGCACGTGATTTAAGACAGGCAGCAACACTTGCAGTAAAGGCAGCTAAGGCAGAGTAGGTTTTAAAATGAGTATTCTAGTAAATAAAGATACAAAGGTTATCTGTCAGGGTATTACAGGTTCACAGGGTACACAGCATTGTGAACAGATGTTAGAGTATGGCACTATGCTAGTAGGTGGTGTAACTCCTGGCAAAGGTGGTCAGACCCATTTAGGTTTACCTGTATTTAATACTGTAAAAGAAGCTGTAGCTGCGACCGGTGCAACCGTATCAATGGTGATGGTACCTCCTCCATTTGCAGCAGATTCAATCTTAGAGGCAATTGATGCCGGACTTGAGCTTGTGATCTGTATTACCGAAGGTATACCTGTATTAGATATGCTGAAGGTTAAGGCAAAGTTAAAGACCACCAAGACTACTTTAATCGGACCTAACTGCCCAGGTATTCTGACACCTGATGAGTGCAAGATTGGTATTATGCCTGCTTCAATCTTTAAGAAGGGTAAAGTAGGTATTGTATCTCGTTCAGGCACACTAACCTATGAAGCAGTTAAAGAGACCACAGAGGCTGGTTTTGGCCAGTCAACTTGTGTAGGTATCGGTGGTGATCCTGTACAAGGTTCAAACTTTGTGGATATATTAAAGTTATTTGAAAATGATCCTGAAACTGAAGCTGTAGTTTTAGTAGGTGAGATCGGTGGTACAGCAGAGCAGGATGCAGCTTTATTCATCAAAGAGCATATGACAAAGCCTGTAGTTTCATATATTGCAGGTGCTTCAGCTCCTAAAGGTCAGCGTATGGGACATGCTGGTGCCATTATCTCTGGAGGCAACGCAACAGCTGCTGCTAAGCAACAGGCTTTAAGAGAAGCTGGTGTAACCGTTGTACCTACAGCTGCTGATATTGCTGATGGTATCCGCGAAGCTACTGGTTGGAATTAGTTTAGACTATCGCTTTACAGAAAATTAAAAATGAAGTTAATGAGCTCTTTTACTAAGGTATTAGAGCTCTTTTATTTTTAGCTACATAAAAACGTAAGTGAGCTAATTTTGTAATGAGTCGGCTTTTTATGTATCTTAAAAAAGAATTTTTGATTTTTAGAAAATATTGAATACATGTAGGATAATTTTTGTAGTTTCATATAGTACAATATAGCGAAAGTTTTGTACGGAGTAAGAAAATGAAAGGCATAATTGCAGGAGTAGTATTAGGTTTAGGTCTTATTTCTCAGTCATATGCTGAGGTTTTGATTGATGTTAGAAATGATACCTCAGAAGACTGTTCTCTTGCTGTGAATGCACGTATCGATAAAACCAAGTGGATCACTCAAGGTTGGTATGTGTTTGCCTCAGGTGAAGAAGCTCCAATTATTTTAAAAGATATTAACGATATCCATAACGTTTATATCTATAATGATTGTAAAAAGACTGTAACCTCACCAAAGACCGAGACCAAAAAGGCTTGGGTTAAGAGCAATTACAAGTTCAAAGATGAGTCTCCTCGTGACAAAGAGCAGGGCTATGAAGAAGTTGTCTTTGAACGTCTACAGTCAGACAAATATCAAATTCAAAATTAGTCATTTTAAAATCCATTCACTTGTGTGCTGAAAATTTTTAATTTGGCACACTTCCTGCTGATATCTTAATTAGAATGTAAAACGGCAATACTTGCCGTTCTAGGAGGTTAGGATGTCAGCGACATTAACTAGATCATCACTTGATAGTTATCTTAGTCTGAATGTACAAAACAGTAATTCAGTCTCACAGAATAATCTTCAGGTAAATAAAAGCAGCGATAAGGGGGTAGACTTTGCTAAAGCTCTATCTATTCTTACATCAACTGCCAATAAAGGTGAAAGTTCAAGCTTTAGTGACAGCTTATCTGCTCAAAGTGGCACTGCAGATCTTGATGATAATTATTTCTTATCACAGTTATCATCAGCATATCAGAGCAGTGCTAATGATGAAAATGAAACTGTAACTGATAGCAACAAGAGCTCATTAGAAGAAAGATTTTCTGTTCTGAACAGTTCTCCTAAAAAGGAAGAATGGGAATTATTAGAAAAGAAGCCTGATGAACAGGATTACTCAATACTATCTAAATTAGGTGACGGCTTACTTACAGCTGCCAAGTTTGCAGCAAGTGCATATTTAGGCAAAGTAATTTAGATCTTTAGGTTATGGACAGAAAAAACACTGTCCATAACCAATTATCTCGCATAAGGTCTCATCATTACAAGCTAACCTAAACTTACATCCAAGAGCATCATCAGTAAAAATCCTGCTAGTACACTGATAGTACCTTTATCTGAATTTCCAAGATTATGAGCTTGAGGAATAAGCTCCTCGATTACAACATACATCATGGCTCCTGCTGCAAAGGATAGGAACCATGGAAGGTATGGTGCTACGGTATCAGCTAGTAATACCACCAAGATGGCCGCTACAGGCTCTACAGCTCCTGAGAGTGTACCTAGAATAAATGATCTTACACGGGACATACCGTCAGCAAAGTAGGGCATGGAGACTGCTGCACCTTCAGGAATATTCTGAATACCGATACCTAAAGCTAGAATTGCAGTAGCACTTACAAGTCCAATTCCAGTACCTGTTGCAGCTGCTGATACACCTACCGCCATGCCTTCTGGGATATTGTGAATAGTGATAGCAAGGAACATTAAGGTATGTTTTCCAAGATTGGATTTTGGACCTTCTGGTGATTTTGAAAGCACATGCAAGTGAGGCATGGATTTATCTAGAATAATTAAAAACAGTACACCTAAAAAGAATCCACCTATTACTGGTATTAAGCGAGAGTTACCAGTTGCGTTTCCTGCATCAAGAGCTGGCAGAATTAAACTGAAAATGGATGCTGCCAGCATAATGCCGGCACTAAAGCCCATACTTAACTGGGTGTAAATACGATTTTTTTGTTTTAAAAGAACAAAAACTACGGCTGCACCTAAGGTTGTGCACATAAAGATAAAAGCACCGGAGGTGATGGCCAGAAGCAGTGGATCATCAAAAGACATAATTTATTCCTTCTTAATACACTTATGGTTACCTTATGCTAACATAATTTTATGCTTTTAAATCAATTTACTAATCATTACTTATGCATTTACAAAGAAAAGTAATATGACAGAGCCTAACCTCCTGTATAATTACTTTATTTTGAGCAAAGAGCTTTTAGTTTTTTTAGTACTGCATAGTCAAATACATGAGTAACGATACATACCTAGTCCCAGATCTTAAAAAAGGTGAAATTCACAGAACCGAATTTACGGTTAAAAAGAGTCGCTTTATTACCTCTATTGCAAGAACTCATGGCGTTGATGAAGCTAAAGCATTCATTGATAAGGTTACTAATGAGTTTAGTGATGCAAGGCATAATTGTTTTGCCTTTAATGCCGATAAGCCAGGTACCTCAGGATATGCTGGATGCTCAGATGATGGCGAGCCTCATGGTACCGCAGGACAGCCAATGCTAAATGTGATCTTACATTGTGATGTAGGTGAAATTACAGCAGTTGTGACACGTTATTTTGGAGGTATTCTCCTAGGAACAGGTGGCTTGGTAAAAGCCTATCAAGATAGTGTAAAACAAGCTCTAGATTCCTTAAAAACAACACCTATGGTGTTGATGACAACCTATAAAGTGCAGATTGAACATTCTAATGTCACTTTATTTCAAAGACTCTTAAATAAAGTTAGTGCTCAAATACTAAATCAGGAGTATACAGATAAAGTGGTATTTACTGTGATGATCCCCAATGACAGTACTTCTCTTTTTACTTCATCTGTAACGCAGATGACCTCAGGTCGAGCTGTGATTGAAAAGATCGAAAACTAAAACAATTGAAGAAGGCATTATGCCTTCTTCAATAGGTGATCTTACTACAAGATTTAGCTTGCTATTGCTTTACTCTTTCATAGCCTGTTCTAATTCATCCTGTTTCTCAATCCAGTTAACTTCACACTCATCTAAGTCATCAGCAAGTTTTGCTCTTTCAATAGAGAGTTCTTCAACCTTTTTAGGCTCTTTAGTGTAAAGCTCAGTATCAGATAGAGATGCATCAATATCGGCAATGGACTTTTTAATCTTTTCCATTTGCTTTTCTAATTTCTCTATCTCAAGTTTTAAAGGTCTTAAGCTCTGTCTTTTTTGAGCTTCAAGCTTCTTTTGCTCTTTGGTCTTATAAGTTTGAGCTTTGGCTTTTTCTGAAGCTGAGGCTAAATTTATGGAAGTAGCATCCTTTTCATTTAGCTTTTCTTTATACTCACGGTTCTTCTTATTTAAGAATTCCTGATAATCGTTAAGATCACCATTAAATTCAGAAACCTTTCCATCATCGATAAGCCATAACTTATCAGCGATAGCCTCTAAAAGATGGCGATCGTGTGATACTAAAATTAAAGCTCCTTTATAGCTTGATAAAGCTAAAGACAAGGCTTCACGCATATCAAGATCTAGGTGGTTGGTAGGCTCATCTAACAGCAAAAGATTTGGCTTTTGATATGCAATAATGGCAAGGGCAAGTCGTGCCTGTTCACCACCTGACATGTCCTCAACTTTTTGAGTGGCTTTGTCACCACTAAAAGAGAATGAACCTAAGAAGGTTCTTAAGTCTTTTTCTTTGGCATTATGGTCAATTGCTCTTAAATGATCTAAAGCACTCATCTGACCTGAGAGCTGATCTAATTCATGCTGAGCAAAGTATCCAATCTTAATGCCTTTACCTAAGGTTACGGTGCCGTGTACAGGTTTTAGAACCGAACATAAGGTTTTAATTAAAGTAGATTTACCTTGACCGTTACGACCTAAAAGACCGATTCTGTCTCCAGAAATTAACATCAGATTTACTTTCTTTAAAATGATGTCGGTTTCAGAGTAACCACAGTCAAGTTCTTTTAAGTCAGCAATGATATCAACAGTTCTTTCAGGATCAGCAAATCTGATGTGGTAAGGGGATTCTTCTTGAGTAACAGCAGTAAGCTTTAATCTGTCGATAGCCTTTAACATACTCTGAGCTTGCTTTGCTTTAGATGCTTTATATCTAAATCTCTCCACAAAGTTCTGCATGTGGGCTAAAGAAGCTTCTTCTCGACGACGATTAGCTTTTTCGTTTTTAATTCTTTCAGCTCTCAATCTTTCATAGTCTGAATAGTTACCTGTATACATAACTAGGTGATTTGATTCAAAGTGTAAAATGTGAGAACAGAAAGTATCCAGAAAATCACGATCATGAGAGATACACAAAATAGTGCCTTCAAAACTCTTTAAGTAGTTTTCAAGGAAGATAATGGTATCTAAGTCTAAATGGTTAGTAGGCTCATCTAACAGCAGGACATCTGATTTGTAGATAAGAGCCTGAGCAAGATTAAGACGCATTCTCCAACCACCAGAGAATTCTTTTACAGCCTTTTGCATTTCGTCTTCAGCAAAGCCTAAACCATGTAGAAGGATCTTTGCTCGTGAGTCGATTGTCCAAGCACCAGCAATGCCTAGCTTATCTTCAATTAAAGCAATCTTTTCACCATTATTTTCAGCATAAGCTTTTTCTTTTTGCGCTAAGAGCTCGCAAAGATCTTTATCTCCCTGTTTAACGTAATTAAGAGCAGAGATATCAAGAGATGGAGTCTGCTGTGATACAGCTGAGATCTTAAAATTACGAGGAACTGACAGGGTGCCCAATTCAGGCGCAATTTCACCTTTGATGGCAGCAAATAAGGTCGATTTACCACAACCGTTTCTGCCGATAATACCTACTTTTTGACCAGGAAAGATGCTTGCAGAAGCTTTCTCTAAAAGATACTTGCTACCACGCATAATGGTTACATCAGATAATTGAATCACTTTTTTTACACACAAAAAAACAGTGACCATAGGTCACTGTTTAAAAAATTAAACTTAAAGCTGAGAGGTATTTTGAACTAGCGTGATGCCGTCTTTTGCTCTCATGTTTCTAATATTGATAACAGTCTTAGGTCCAATATGTCTGATTACAGAAACATTTAAGATAGGAACACCTGACTGTCTGCAAGCTCTTACTAATGAAGGGATCACTGTAGATGAGCCTGAGTTTTGAGAAACATCAACACCTGTTCCGGTTACAGTTTCAATGCCTGCTGAATTTAAAGCCTGACGGATTGCACCTGATAAATCACCAATACAGTCAGAGGCACTGTCTGGTACTACAGTAGGAGCAATATATACAGGACCTTGCTCATTCTTTAGTCTCTGAGCCTGACCTAATGCAATCTTATAGGCAATTTGAGCTGCATTGCTTGTATTAGCTGTACCGCACTTAGAGCTTGAAGGTGCACTCTGAAGACTTTCAAGAGTAGATTCCTCGTTAGAGTTTGCGATCTCTACGTCTTGAGAGTTATCAGTATTTGCGTTCTCTTCTTTTTCAAGCTTATTCAGATCCTGTGGAGTATTCTCTTCAGGGACAAATGCTTGAGGCACTTTAGTTTGTGTTTCTACGTCTGCATTAGCATTTTGATCCTGATTGAGTTTGTTAAGATCAACATTGCCTTGTACAACGTCTTTGACTGAAACAGAAGCTAAAGGAGAGGAGTTCTCTTTATCTTTTAACTCATTTAGTACAGGAAGCAGTGAGCCTTCTGTCTGATTAGAACTGCCTTCAGGTACATAAGGCTTTACTACACCTGCCTGCATTTCCTGATTAAAAGCTTTTGCAACTAAGTCGCTTTTGGCTTTATCTTCAGGTTTTACAGTTGCTTGAGTTTTCTTTTTATTTGTAGCTGTTTTCTTATTATTTTTGTGAGTAGCCTTTTTATGAGTCTTTACCTGTTCAGTTTTAACGGTCTGACCATCAGGGCCTACAGAGCTGTCAAAATAATAAGAGTTACATGCTGTAAGAGAAAGTGCGCCTACGAACATACAGCCAAGATATAAAGATTTATTAAGAGTCTTAAAATTAAATCTTGTCATTTGGGAATCCAAAACCACCTAAATAACCACCAGCTAAAAGGTGCATATGAATGTGAGGTACTTCCTGACATCCATTCTTACCAACGTTAACGATTAGACGGTAACCTGACTCACTTACACCTAGATCCTCTGCAATCTTTCTTGCAACGATAAAGAGGTGTCCCATCATCTTCTCATCTTCAGGTTCTACCTGTGATACAGAAGGAATTGGCTTATTTGTTACAATTAAAATGTGATGTTCTGCTTTAGGATTGATGTCTAAAAAAGCAGTAACAAGATCATCATGATAAATAGTCTTTGATGGAATAGTGCCGTTGATGATTTTTGTAAAAATAGTCTCTTCGCTCATGATATCACCGTTCAATTATTTGAATTTTAAAAATAAATAATCCGTATATTGGTCCGATTATAACATAAACTTAGGTGTTCAAGTTCATGGATAAAAGTACGATTTTATCCGAATCTAAATCTGCTGTATAAAAGCGTGCTTACTCATTATTTGTTCTTATAAACTTCATAATTTTTCTCATAAACACGGGATGTTATAAATGAATTTATTTTAAGGCCGATAAATAAGTAAGAGGAATAAATATAAAGAAACGTTGGAGGTACATATGAGTCAAGATTTCTTATATACCATTGTACCTAGAGTAGCTTTAGGTCCTGACAGCCTGGTTTTTAATCGTAGAGTAAGAGAAACTACAGCATCAAACAGATCACACAAAACTGCATCAAAAGAGCATCGTCATGAAAAAGAAGAAACACTGAAAAATGACTTTGAAAACGATTTTGATGAAGAGAAAAAGACCTTAGGTTCATCAATTGATGATGTGGTTTAACTGTAATAGTCAACAGGATAGAGAAAATGGATAGGAGTAAGTTTCTGTCCATTTTTATTAAAGCCTAGCAAAAGATCTAGTCAAAAGAACTAGTAATAGTTACAGAATCTCCATGTCTTATGAGAGCTATGTGCTTTTCATTAAAAGCTAGATAAACATATCAAGCTCATATACACCACACTAACTTTCATAGTCAAAATACTTCCATAGTCAAAATCCACTCTTTAGCGTATGATCTTATTTGACATAACGACAGAACTTTTAATTATGGATAAAAGTGACATGAAAGACTCTCTAGAATCATTTGGTAAAGCAGTAGAAGAGAGACGACATATTGAATTGCCATTAGCTCAAGAAAGTATACAGGCAGGATTTCCAGCCCCTAATGGTGGTTATATTGATGAAAATCTAGATGTGAATGAGTTTTTAGTAAAGTCACCATCATCGACCTATATCTATAGAGTATCAGGAGAATCTATGAAAGAAGCTGGCATCATGAACGGCGACTATGTGCTTGTAGATTCTTCATTAGAGGTCAATGATGGTGATGTGGTAGTAGCATCAGTTGATAATGAATTTACTATTAAAGAAATAAAGTTTGGTAAAAAGAAAATGCTTTTGCCTCGAAATAAGGAATATCCTCCTGTAGAAATTACCGACAACTCAAGAGTTGTGATCATAGGCCCAGTTATTTCAGTAATAAGAAAATACAGATAACAAATTTAACAAAAAAATCAATTTTGACAGTTCAAAGCACAGCACATCTGTGTTATATATTGTCTTAGCCACTAGTAATGTTTAGAAATGGCAAAAGGTAACTACAGAAAAAGATTGTATGTAAGGTCAGCAATTTGATCTTTTTTCTGTGGCTCTCGTTTTTTAGTTAGAGAAGCGAACATAGTTTTAATTTCATCGTGAGAACAGATAATAAAAATCGATGATGTGAATTATGATCAAGTTTCGGTATAGAATTTTGCTTAAAATATAGACAATTTAGTGTGTTAGATAAAATTATGCTGTTGCATAGTTTATATTTTGCAAAGTTTATGAAGATTGTTAAGGAGTTATAAATGATTGGTATTGTGGTAGTATCACACAGTGTAAAGGTTTCTGAAGGTATCTGCGATATGGTTGAGCAGATCTCTGCTTCAGGCGATCACAAGCTGCCAATTATTGCTGCAGGTGGAAATGCAGAAGGTAAGCTTGGTACAGATCCTAAGCGTATTTTAGAGGCAATCAAAAACGCTAACGAAGGTGATGGTGTAGTTGTTGTATGTGATTTAGGTTCAGGTGTAATCAGTTCACAGGCAGCTATCTCAATGTTAGACGAGCCTTTAAAGAGCCGTGTAAGAATCGCTGATGCTCCTATTCTTGAAGGTGCTGTAGGTGCTGCTGTTGAGTCAGCATCTGATGCACACTCTTCATTAGAGTCTGTAGTTGCAGCAGCTGAAGCTTCACGCCAGTTACACAAGAAATAATTCAATTCTATTAAAAGGCACGGCTATGAAGATGTAGTCGTGCTTTGCAGTTCTTGCCTTGTATCAAAGGTAGCATTCTTAATTCTTTTTCTTAAAACAAAAGAGACAACTTTCGTGTATCATACGGGGAGTTGGTTTTGTTTATCACGTTGTTGTTAAGCAGACGAATCTTACTTATCTCATTTTGTCTGACACAGGATGTTTATTATGAATAAAAAAATCTTGTCATTAGTATTATCTGCAACCATTTTGCCATTTAGCTTGTCTTTTAGCCAAACTTCATTTGCAGATGATTGTGCCTCAGATGGTTTGATTGAAGTTAACGGTCATGCTTCCGTTGAGGCAATTCCAGATCAGGCGGTTTTAAGTTATAGTGCTAAAAATGTAGATAAAAACGCCAAAAGTGCACGCAAAAATACCGAAAAGCAGGTTACAGCTCTATATGAAAGTGCTCTAAAGTCAGGCCTAAAAAAAGAAGATATTGTCTCATCATCAATTTCTTTATACCCAAAATACAACTATACCAATGAAGGTAAGAGAGAATTTGAAGGTTATGTGGCCACCCGTGACATCACCTTTAAGGTAACCGATTTCTCTTTAATCGACAAAATTACCACCGCTGCAGTTGACGCTGGAATTACACAAATCAACGGCTTTGACTACACAATTAAAGACACCAATGCACTTGAAGATAAAGCTAATCAAGAAGCAATCAAAGATGCTCAAAACAAAGCTTTGGTATTAGCTAAAGGCTTTGGTGTCAAAATCAAAAAGGCCTGTTCTTTGAAATTTACAAACGGCAATAATGTAATGCCATACAGAGTTCAATCAAGAATGGAAAAAGTAGCAACTCTTGCAGCAACTAACGATGATAGTGACAACAATACAGAGTATTCTCCAGAAAAGCTCACTATCACCTCCGATGTATATGCAAGTTTTGCTATTAAGGATTAGTTAAGTCTCTTATTTATGGATAAGTATGTAAACTATAAAGATGATAACTACAATACAGCTACAAACTCTAATGTATCTGTAGTTGACAATCTTTATAGTCAAGATGGGGACGTTCCTCCATTCGTTGACTATGCTTCAATTAGACATGTTGATGCTCTCTCTTATTTAGGTAAAGATGGTATTTTTCAAAAGAAAATATCTGGATTTAAAGTAAGAGACGGTCAGCTTACCATGACTGATGCGTGGCAAAAGTGTGTCAACAATCAAGAGGACAGTACTATCCTAGTCTGCGAGGCAGGTACTGGTACGGGTAAGACCTTTGCATACCTTATCCCTGCAATTCTCTCTGGCAAGAGTGTTGTTATCTCTACAGCTTCAAAAGCGCTACAAGATCAGTTAGTCAAAAAAGATCTGCCAAGACTATTTGATCTTTTACAGATGCCTCCTAATTTCATGTCTTTAAAGGGATTTAATAATTACCTTTGCAAGAGAAAATACTATGAAGTAAGTCAGAAGTATGTAAATTCACATGCCTTGAAGTTTGAAGAAGTAGAAAACGAAAATGTTTCTGATGAAGAACTTTTAGATGTTAATGACAAAGCCGATCTAATTAAACAAGAGGATCTTGCAAAGTTAGAGCTTCTGATTCAAAGAACAGAGCATCAATTAGAACTTAATACACCTGATTGCGAATTTGCTGAGGTTAACTCTTTATTTTCAAAAGGAGTAGTCAGCAAAGTTACTTGTGCAGGTGAGAACTGCTATAAGAAAAAGTGTCCTTACTATTCAGAATGCTACCCATTTATGGCTAGACAAAAAGCCATTAGAACTAAAGTAGTTGTCATCAATCATTCTTTGTTCTTTGCAGATATGCAAATTGAAGATCCCTTTGATGTGATGGAGCCTAGCATTCTGTTGCCAAAATACAGATGCATCATCTTTGATGAGGCTCATGAACTGCCTTCTGTTGGCCGAGAGCATCTGTCAGAGAGTGTAGGTACCAGTGATTTACGCAAATTCGAAGAGGACATTAAGTACATGCAAAAGCAGTTAAAATGTCCTGTTCGTATTTTCGAAAACAGTTACAAAAAGCTCCACAAAGCTTATAAAGATATTGGAGCTTATCTTAAAACTGCTGAAGGCGGTGGCGAGAATTGTAGAAACTTACTCTACTACAAATACAATGACTATGATGAGAACAACACTGATCCTTACTACGCTTATCAACAGCGTAATGAGAAATTCAGAGAGCTTGTAGGTAATCTCTACAGAGCTCTAACAGATCACTGCAAGATTTACAAAGACAACAAAGAACTCGATGAGGATTTCTTTTCCCGCAGCATTGTTTACATGAACTGCAAAATCCAGACTATTGTGGATTTAATGAACGTAGACTGCTCTGATGGCTCTAATCCTAATTATGGTAAGTATGTAGGTACTATCACGGTTAAAAGAAAAAGTTATGCCATGTCTTTAACTCCATTGGAAATTGACGATGTCTTTGGACCGTATCTTGCTAAATGTGATGAGCATAGAATCAGTGTCTTGATGACATCAGCTACCATTTCTGTTGCAGGAAAATTCAATAAGTTTTTAAGAGATGTCGGTGCAAGACAGGATACAAAATGCCTTACCGTAAAGAGCAGTTTTGATTATCAAAAGCAGTCTTTACTTTATACCAGTGCTGAATTTCCATCGATTGCCGATAACAGCAGAATTTTAAAAATAATCAACATGCTGTCTCCTTTAATCGACTCTGTCGACGGTGGTATTTTCTTTTTGACAACCTCTCATCAGGCGCTAAAGGCGGCCTATGAGCTTTTATTAGCTAAGTTTAAGGGCAAGCGTAAGATCTTATGTCAAAACGGAATGCTTTCTAATTCTCAAATGCTCTCTAAATTTAAAGAAGACGGCAGGTCAATTCTTGTGGGAACATCGTCTTTCTGGGCTGGTGTTGATGTACCTGGAAAGGCTCTATCCTTAGTTATAATCGACAAACTTCCGTTTGACTCTCCATCTGAACCAATCTTTAAGGCAAGATGTGATCTCTTTGATGCAAAGAATAAGGGCAATGGCAATCACTTTATCTCAATCTGCATTCCTGAAGCTGTAATTGAATTGCGTCAAGGTGTGGGCAGACTCATAAGACACGAGGATGACAAGGGCGGATTAGTGATTTGCGATCCAAGATTAGAGAATAAATCCTTTGGTAAGATCTTTAAAAAGTCATTACCAGACATGCACTCTTACTCTCATTTAGATGATTTTACAGTGGCTGTAAAACAGCTTATCAGCTAAAAAAATTTAAAAACTTTTTTGATGTGTCAGGATCTGGAACGATGCCTCTCTATACTGAAAACATAGATAGGAAATTCGTTCTCCTTTAAGCTTTTCCCTTACTTAGCTTAAAGGAGCCTTTTTATATTCCATATTTCTTAAAATAGATCATAAGACGCGAAATCTTAATAGTACTCTTAGAACTCTGTTCTTTTTATCAATAACAAAGAGTTCAAAATCTCTTCTTAAAAGTATAAAATTGTTCAAACCGTAAAGGACAGTTTAGTTCTTAAAAGGTTATGAAACTGTAGACAGAAGAATATATCTTGATTTAGAGGATTTTATCTTATGAAATTACTTGCACTTGAAACCTCAACAGAGAATTGTTCAGTAGCACTTTTAAATGAAGATAAAATCACTTTTAAATCAGAATTAGCTCCTCAGCATCATGCTGAAATCATCATTCCTATGATTGATGCACTTCTAAAAGAAAGTTCTATCTTGAAAGCTGATTTAGACGGTATTGTTTTAAGCCAAGGTCCAGGTTCTTTTACTGGTGTGAGAATTGCTGCTTCTACAGCTCAAGGCTTAGCTTTAGGTTTAGATAAAAAGGTAGCTTTAGTAACCTCATTAGAAGCCTTAGCAATCGAAGCTATAGCTGATAGTAACAGTACTCCTGATTATGTTGTGTCATCGATTGATGCTCGTATGGGAGAAGTGTATTTAGCTGTATACAAATACGCAGACAATGCCTTAGAACTTTTAGATGAAGAGCGCGTTCTAAAACCTGAAGATGCTATTAGCAAAATTAAGACACTGTTAAAGTCTGACAATTACCTTCTAGCTGGAAGTGGTATTTTAGTATTACAAAAGCATGGCTTTGATGTGGACTCAAAAGTAAGTGCTAATTTCCCTCAAGCTCAGTTTATTTTAAAAAAAGGTAAGGAGCTCTTTGAAAAAGGTAAGACTGTAGATGCCTCACAGGCACTTCCTTTGTATGTAAGAAACGAAGTTACCTGGAAGAAAGTATCTGAACAACATCAGTAAGAAACTCATTTAAACTATGCTTTAACAGGCAAATTTTGCCACTGCTTTTATAAAAAAGTGGATATTTAAGCCATTGTTTACTAAAATAAGCACAGTTAAGATGATTTGTTAGAGCAAATTACAAATCAATTAGCTTTAACTTCAATAAGGATCAAATTTAAGATTTAACAACAGGGTATGTGTTTTAAATGGCTGTAGGCAGTGTAAATAGTTATCAGGGATCATCTGTACTGATACAGAGTACTACTAATCGTCAGAGAATTGACGAACAGTCTAGAAATAGCAGTACTTATAAAGAAGAGCCTAATGCTGTAAAGGTATCTTTTGAACAAAGATATCCACAGACATCTGCAATTAAAGCATCTGCAAATTCAGAAAATGTATACGAAGAGGCAGAGAGCTACATCAATCAAAAATCAACTAAATCATCATATGTAGCAGCTTATACAGCTGTGTCCGATCAGGAAAAGAAAGAATCCCTATCTTCAAAACTGGGGATTTCAGTTTACGCATAGCAAAGTCCAAGCATATCTATAAAGACAGCTTGTTTAGGCGTAACTTTCCCAAGACCCAGTTTCAGATCTGAATTTAGCTCAATATAATTTGGATTGTGTTCTGACAGAGGTAACTGAAGTCCAGCCATCTAGGGTAACTGCAGTACCAAGGGATTTTCTCAGCCACCGGTGAGAAAAGGT
>JBNMJE010000008.1:0-39221 GCA_050873645.1 Succinivibrio sp.
GAGATTGAATTTGAAAAAGACAAAAGAGGAACAATCACTGGCTACAAGAGCCACAAAATCTCCTCTGATGTCTTAGAGAGTTTGATGCCATGGAATATGGCTAAATTTAAGATCTGAAAAGTTTAATTCAGACCATTTACTTTTTTATTGTTTGTTTCTGTTGAATTTCGCACACCTAATTATGAGCTATTTTTATTGTACAAAGCTAAACGAAAATATGTTTGGTTTCATGCCAAATGATGAAGTGCATCCTTGTTGTTGGCCTACAAGTCCTACCATAGCAAGTTTGAGCGAATTAAAGAATGATTTATCTGATAAAAATGTAGAATCATTTGTTCATAAAGTAATAAACAACTTGAACCATATTGTTGAATCCATAAAAAAAGGAAATGTACCTGTTTATTGTCAAGAATGTCCAAATTTAGCAAGTACATATGATCAAAGTAAAATAAAAAATTTAAGTGCTCCTCTATCAAGACTTGGTTTATTCCACTTCCATACCTGTAACTTGAAATGTAGCTTTTGTGTAAATCAAAAATATCCCGGTCAATATAAAGATACTGATAGCGATTTTGTATTAAATCTACTCAAAAAAATGCTCGACATGAACTTAATTTGTAAATCAACATGGTTCGATATTGCTGGTGGAGAGCCTAGCATCAATAGAAAAATAGAGAAAATTGTGTCATGGATTCAACAGAATAATCTTCACTGTTGGATTTCATCTAATGCAACAAGATTGTCTCAAATCTTTGTTGATGCAGTAAATGATGGTACTTGTATCCTTTATCTTACTTTAGATGCGGGATCAAGGTCTGTTTACACTAAAATAAAAGGGGCGGACCTTTTTGAAAAATGTATAAAAAATATTTTAAGTTATCAGAAAAAAAACTAATTCAAAAACTAATGTAAAGTTTGTATTAAATTTGAATAATTACCAAGATGTAGAAAATATGGTAGCCGTTTGCCAATCAACAAAAAGTAAAAATGTAGTTGTTTCATACGATTATTTTTTGAGTAAAGAAGCCGAATCTACGATAAGAAACAGTCTTGTTGAATTTGTTCAAAAGTCTGAAAATGTAGATGTCAGACTTAATTTTGATTACAAATATAAAGATGTTTCAACATACGATGCAATTATGCAAGAGTGTTATAAGAAGTTACATCTTGAGAATCATCAAAAAGATGAGATCTTTCTTTATTGTGCAAATTCCCTAAGTCAAAAGTTGTACAGCATTATGAAAGACAAATATTCTGTAAAAGCCGTATTTGATAAAAACGCAACTCATATATCAGACAGTGTAAAAAGTTCATTTGATTGTCCTTTGATACCTTTTGACAAAAATGCGATTTCCAAAAATTCGACAATTGTAATATGTTCTTATCGCTACGGAGATGAACTTAAATCTTACTTGGAAGATATATTGAAGAATGTCCCAAAGACAATATTGTTATTTCCTTGAAAATTATCAAGCATAAATCTTCGTACGAAAGTGTAAGAGAAATATAAGACATGATTTGCGCTATATTAAAAAAAGTTAATGGTGATCCAATAATAATTGAACTAGATGAATCAAGTAGAAAACAATGGGCTTCTTTTATAGATAAAGGTAGTTTGAAAGAATTTTCTTATATTCAGTTTAGTAAATATCCTTCATTCAGTGTCTTTTATTGTAATGATAAAAAATTGGCTTTAAATGCTGAAATAAAGCCAAAATTTGATATTGGTATTTCTTCTATAAAGGTTTATGGTGATTGTATTTTGTTTAATTCTGATATAGATGGAAATCCTATAAATTTGGATGTTGCTTCAAGAATCTTGTTGGATGTCATGTTTAACATGCACGTATAAGATAAAAACTGATAATGTGATGCAGTTGCTTGTCATTTCATTTATATAATTTTCCATAGAGAGGTTGTTTTGTCTAAACGAATACTGTTCTTGTCTTGGGTTGATGTAGTACACCCTCTAAAAGAATACTATGTGAATTCGGGAAATCTCGTATTTTATACAGCAGGAGCCTCTTATTTTTGGAACCAAAATACAACGTACATAACTATAGATGAGATAGAAAAAAAATTAGTTGAAGATAAGAATTGGGCTAAGAATAATTTTGATCTTGTAATTACAATGGAGTGCGATATTTTTAAGGAGCTTTTCATTGGTTGGATGGAAAGAGAAACTGAAATTTATAAAAATATCGGTTTACCTGTTTTTGTTTTAGGAGCAGGCGCAAATTTCTCTGTAGACTATCAAATAAGTTATTCTCAAAAATTAGCAGAAACTATCAAAAATTATATAGGATGTATTTTAGATGGTGGGGGGAATGTCACTTTAAGGGGAAATTTTACCGAGTTTTTTTTAGAAAAAATTGGTTTTAATAATCTCTTCGTAAGTGGATGCCCATCTGTCTTTTTAAGAGGAAAAAATACCTGTATTGCAGAAAAAGTTAGTAGAGAAAATTTTTTACCAGCTTTTAATGCAAGGGCAGCACAATGCATATCAGAAAGATTGTATGAAAACTATCCAAATTCAAAGTTTATTGATCAATCTGTGTATTTTGACATTTTGTATCATCCAGAAACATTGTATGTGGAGAGAATTAAAAGCTTAAGAACTATAGTCAAGAAGTTGTATATTGAAGATCGAATTTATGGAGATATGAATTATGTTCCTTTGGTTGATGAAATAAAGAAACAGAATTACAACTTTTCTTACGGAGAAAAACTTCACGGAAATATACTATTTCTACAGCTAAATAAACCTTGTTTTATTAAAGTTATTGACTCTCGTGTTAGAGAGGTATGTGAGTTTTTTAAGATCCCTAATAGTTTTGACATTCAATTTGACGAAAACCGTGATGATTTGTACGAGCTATATAATAGTTTAGATTTTTCTGACTTTAATGTTAGGTACCAAAATGCTTATACGGCTTTTAAATTATTCCTAGAAAAAAATGAAATTCCGAATAATCTTGAAAAAACAGATGGCTATTTTAGTTACATGAAATCGTTTGAATACTATGATTACAGAATGGACTCTACCGTGATAAAAAACAAGATTGAAGCTGTAAAAAAAATCAAATCAATCACATATTAGTATTTATGAGAATAGATCATTGCATATATTTGTAGTAATGGAATTTTTGATAATTTGATTACTTTTGAAAGCGAAGAAACAAGCACAGTTATCCAAGATAAGTTTAGGAGCAGAATGACAATGAGCTGTCAAAATAATTTTGAATCCCCTCGAGAGGTTTTAAAAGAACAATTGATAGAAAGACTTAGTAAAGTGTATTTATCATTTGATTCTTCTAAATTTGTCATTTGGGGTACAGGAGCCTATGGAAAGTGGTTATTGTCATTCCTAACATTATTAGGAATAAACAAAAAAGTGTGCTGTTTCTGCGATAGTTTTCACGATGATACAAAATCAGATTGTATTGAGAATATTCCTGTTTACTCTCCAATTAAATGTTCATCTCTTTATCATGATGCAAAATTTATAATTGCATCTGATTTCTATGAAGAAATACTAAATTCAATTTCAAACAGCTCTTATTCAGATATAGATACTTTTGTTCTTGACTACGATAATAAGATGCTTGAAAAGCAACTTATTTACTATACCAATCCTCCAGATCCAAAGCGCGTGGTTGGATTTAACTACACATGGTTTCCAATTTATGAAAAAGCACAAAAATCTCGTGAGTTAAAAAAAATGCTAGATTATATTGATGCTAATTTAGCTGATCAAGAATCAAGAGATATTATTCATAACAGATGTAAAACCTTTTTAACTGGAGATTTAACATATATCGACAGAAACGTAATCAATAGACATACATACTTTTCTCAAGAGTTCTATTCAATTTCAAAAGATGAAATTTTATTTGATTGCGGTGCCTTTACAGGCGACACAATTGAAGATTTTGTTTCTTTTACAAATAAGAAATACAAAAAAATTGTTGCATTTGAACCTGACGAAAAAAATCTGGTTAAACTAAAGTCATTAGTAGAAAAAGAAAATCTTCAAAACATTGAAATTAGCCAAGCAGCAACAGGAAAAGACAATGGCAAGATCTCTTTTTTAGTAACAGGAAATATGGGAGCTAAAGTAGTAAATTCTGAAGAAACGTCAAAATCAAATAATATGTCTACAGTTGATTTAATCAAATTAGACAATTTGATAGATTACCATCCTACACTTATCAAAATGGATATCGAAGGAGCTGAACTTGATTCTTTGATTGGTGCAACTCAAATTATCAAGACGCAGAAACCAAAATTGGCAATTTGTATTTACCATATGCCTTTTGATTTTTATGAAATTCCTAAATTCTTGAAATCTCTCGTACCTGAATATAAGTTCAAAGTAAGACAGCATGAACCTGGTTTTTGTGAAACTGTTTTATATGCCTACGTTTAGTTGTTTTGAAGCTGTTAAATAGAAGTGGAGAAGTATGCTATCTATGGGAATTTGTGACGAATTTAAATCTTCACAAAAGTATATGCTAACAACAGAGCATTTTGTTTTGGAAGATGGAAAAAAGATTGAACTAGTTAAGTTGACACATGAAAATGTTGCAAAAGTTGAGGCTATGATAAGAAATGATTCCTCTTATATTAAATCTTTTGACAAAAATGCTTGTCCAATAATCAACAAAGATAAAACGGTTTACGCGGGTTCTACAGCTTATTGGATGACACAGTTGGTCAATAATCTAAATAAACAGGAATGTGATATCACTTATTCTTTTAATGAAATTATACAAAATGTAGTCAGATCCATAGATAGAGAAAACAGTACACGCATAAATTCTGATGGTTGTGGAAGAAATGAGTTATCTAAAAGAATAATTGAATTTGGAGAAGATAAACTTATAGACTCCTTAAAAAATAGGGATCTTGAATTATTCAGAAATATAGAAAAAAAAACACAGCAAAATGATCAAAAACACCATGGAAGGACAAATACTTCTTTTGCTAGCAAATTTTGTCACTATGCTTGTTTCTATTTATTTGAAAATTCAAAAGAACAAGACAATTATTCAATTTACGATAATGTGATAGTTTCTGTTTTACCTTACTACATAAAAAAGTACGAAGTTGAGTACAATGGAACTTTAAAAGATCTAAAAGATTATAGTGTTTACAGCGACGTTATAAATTCAATCAGAGAAAAAGCGGCATCTACTACTAATACTACACCAATCAGTAGAAATGGTTTTGATCATTTGCTTTGGTACTACCACAAAGGAAGATAACGTAAAGTTAACAATTCTCTAGTTGAACAGTTACAAGAGAAAAATATATGAAAGTAGTAAACGCAATCTGGGATGAAAGAAACTTTGGAATCAAATGTGCTGAAGTAGAACTTGAGCATGATGATGACAAAAACGACGATTTTGAAAAGTTAAAAGCACTTGATAAAGAGTATGACTATATAGCTTTAAAAGTTCCTTCATCAAGAACTGACCTTACATGGATGGTATCAGAACTTTCATATTGCTTTGTTGAGGATATGATGTTCTTCGAACATGATCTTCATGAGATCAAAAGAACACCTCTTCAACAAAGATTATATGATGCCGTTGAAGTATCTGAGATGGAAGATAAGGACTTTGAGCTTTTGTTCAAAGAAATTGACGCAGGCTCTTTTTCCTTTGACAGAATTAGTAATGATCCCTTCTTTTCAAAAGAAGCCTCAACCAAACGTTTTCACAATTGGTTAAATGACGAAAAGAAACGTGGCGCTATTTTCTTAAAAGGTCAAATCAAAGGTGAGATGACAGGTTTCTTTACCATTAGAGAAATTGGCGATGGATTTTATACTTCTGCATTAGGTGGCACTTTTATGAAATGGCGTAAAGGTGGTTTAGGTACAAATGTTCAGACTCCAGCTGAAGTTAAAAAACGAGGTGGTCGCAAACTTGTATTAGGCGTATCTACAAACAATATGATCCAAATCCGCGCTCTAATCCAAAATGAGTTTTTCCCCACAAAAGTAAATCATGTTTTTGTAAAACATGTGAAAAGGTAGAGTACATTTTTATGATAGATGACTTTTTCTCAAGAAATCCTTTTGAACTTAGTAAAAGTGAAAAGGAAAAGCTGTTAACCAAGGAGCTTTTAGAACTTACAGAGCATCATATAGATAAATGCCCTAATTATAAAAAGATTGTTGAAGCTCTAGGTTATGACAAGAGTAAAGTATCGTCATATTATGACTTACCTTTTATACCGGTAAGACTCTTTAAAAATCATGAGCTTTTATCCATACCTCGTGCAGAGGTATTTAAGACCATGACTTCATCTGGTACCTCTGGTCAGGCTGTTTCAAAGATCTTTGTTGATAAGGAAACAGCAAGTAACCAGCAAAAAGCTCTAATTAAGATCATGTCAAACTTCATTGGCAACAAGAGATTGCCAATGTTAATCATTGATTCTCCTAATGTCGTCAAAGACAGAAACATGTTCTCAGCAAGAGGTGCTGCCATACTAGGTTTAAGAATGTTTGGCAGAGACTGTATCTATGCTTTAAATGAGAATATGGAGCTTAATTTACCACTAGTTGAGGAATTTATTGAAAAACACAAAGAAGAGAACATGCTGATCTTTGGTTTTACTTTCATGGTTTGGCAACATCTGTATACTAAACTAAAGGCATTAAATGTTAAGCTCAATCTTCCAAACGCATATTTAGTAACAGGTGGTGGCTGGAAGAAACTTGTGTCATTAAATATTTCAAATGACGATTTTAGAAAAGCCTTAAAAGAGCAGTGTGGTATTGGCCATTTTGTAGATCACTACGGTATGGTAGAGCAGACAGGATGCATCTATGCTCAATGTGAATGTGGTCACTTACATGCAAGTATTTATTCTGATGTAATTCCTCGCAGAGCAAATGACTTTTCAGTATGTGATATTGGTGAGAAGGGGATTATTCAAGTAGTATCAGTGCTACCTCATTCTTATCCAGGCCACTCGTTATTAACTGAAGATGAAGGTATTATCTTAGGCGAGGATGATTGTCCTTGTGGTAGAAAAGGCAAGTATTTCAAACTAACAGGCCGTATTAAACAAGCAGAGTTAAGAGGATGTAGTGATACCTATGCAGCAAAATTCTGATGTATTAAAAAATATAAATTTTCTGGTAGGTAGTGCTGAATTTATTGAAAATGCTCAAAACACACCTGCAATGCAACTTTTTGATGAAAGAGTAGTCTCTTTCTTAGATAGAGTCTCTCATGAACTTCTTTCTGAGCGCGATGTAAAACGATATTCAGATGTTATGTCATGGGCTTTTTGGGTAAGAAAGGCATCTATATTAAAAGAAAAGCCTCGCTATGAGAACAAAATAAAATTAGGTCGAGGCGTTGCTTTTCATATTGCTCCATCAAATGTACCAGTAAATTTTGCTGTATCTTTAACCTCATCTTTATTAGCAGGAAACATCAGTATTGTCAGAGTGTCTTCAAAAGACTTTGAACAAGTAACTTTAATCTGCAATGCGATCAATAAGCTTCTTTTAGAAGATGAATTCTCATTTCTAAAAAGATATATTGTGATCGTAAGATACGAGCATGATCTTTTAGTTAACGATTATCTATCATCAATATGTGATTTAAGAATTGTCTGGGGAGGCAATAGAACAGTTGACGAGTTGAGAAAATCACCTCTACCACCTCGTTCTATAGAAATGACTTTTCCTGACAGGTATTCATTATCAATCATCAATTCTGATGAATATCTAAAGCAAGATCCTAAAAAGATTGCATCGCTGTTTTATATTGATACTTATTTTACAGATCAAAATGCATGCAGTTCTCCGCGTCTTATTGTGTGGACTGGTACTAAGGTAAAAAATGCTCAAGATATCTTTTTTAAAGCCTTAAAAGCTCTAGTTGATGAAAAATACAGCATGTCGACTATTCTTGCTGTCGACAAGTTAAATGCTTTATGTGAACTAGCTTTAACCCATAGAGATGTCAATAAAGTAGGTTCAGATAACGTTGTTATGAGAGTTCCTTTAAAAGCTCTTTCAGATGATGTTCTAGACTACAAAATGAGTGGTGGCTATTTCTTTGAATATGCAACTAATGATTTACAAGATCTTGTTCCAATTCTAAAAAAACAATGTCAGACAATTTCTTATTTAGGTGTTGAGCCAAAACTCATTCAGTCATTGGTATTAGAAAATGGAGTTCGTGGTGTAGACAGAATTGTGCCATTGGGGCATACCATGGATCTTGAGTTTTTCTGGGACAGCTATGACATGATTGATGCAATGTCTAGAAATGTCGATGTGATTGCTTTTTCAAACAATAAAGCAGTCTAGGCAAAGTTTAAAGTACAAAAGAAAAGAAAAGCTAGGCTCTTTGTGAAGTTTTCGATCTTGGCAACAATACCATATCTGAGATGTACGTTGTCATACAGAAAGTATCTTCGTTAAATTTACTCTGTGCTATATTGTATCCCGTTACTTTAGCTTCTATTTTATCTGCCGTTAATAGATAAAATACATAAATAGGATTAACTTAAAATGACTAATAAAGAAAAATATATAAACTGCTTTGTAGAAGCATTAGAAGTTCCAGCAGATAAAGTTGAAAACCTAGAATACCAAGGTGTTGAGTCATGGGATTCTGTAGGTCATATGTCTCTAGTAGCTGCAATTGAAGATGCTTTTGACATCATGATGGATACAGATGATATTGTTGATTTAAGCTCTTTTGCTAAAGGCATTGAGATCTTAAAGAAATATGATATCGAAATTTAGGTCGATTACTTTTAACTCTATATAGCTTCATAAATTAAAGGTTTCATTTAATGGATCTTCTAAAAGATAAAACAGCTGTTATTACTGGTGCTCATCGAGGTATCGGAAAGGCAATCTTAGAAAAGTTTTGTGAATACGGATGCAATTGTTTTGTATTAAACCGAAAAGAAGATCCTGCTTTTACAGAATACTGTGAAAATCTTCAAAAAGAGTATTCTGTAAAAATAGATTTGTTTTATGCAGATTTCTCATCTGAAGATGAGATTAAAACTGCTGTAAAGCAAATCATTTCAAAGAAAATCCTGATTGATATCTTAGTAAATAATGTTGGCGTAGCTTACCCACAGAACATGTTTACTATGACTAAGCTTGCGACAATCAAAGATACTTTTGAAATAAATCTGTTTTCATCAATTCTTGTAACTCAGCTAATCTCACGTTCAATGATGAGAAATAAAAAAGGAAGCATCGTTTTTATTTCTTCATCTGCAGCCTTCGACGGCGGTGCTAATATTGAATACAGCGCAAGTAAAGCTGCCATTGTAGGTGCTATGCGTAGAATGGCCATAGAGTTAGGTAACTTTGGAATTAGAGTTAATGCTGTAGCTCCAGGTCTTACTTCAACCAATATGGGAAATTCTATGTCAGCAGAAGATGAAGCTGATGCTGTATCAAGAAATATTATGAAAAGAAAAGCAGAACCTTCTGAAATAGCTGATGCTGTAGCTTTCCTATCATCAGACATGTCTCGTTTTATTACAGGACAGGTTTTAAGAGTTGATGGTGGATTACTAAAGTAGTGTAGTGAGATAATAGCTCAATATTAGTTTAAGAAACTTACATTACGTTAAATCCAAATTAGACAAAGAATTTCCTTTTAGTAGTCTTTTCAACACCAAATAAGTTTTACAAGAGCTACATATGATAAGAATGACCTTGAAAATTGATTCTCTAATTCTTCATGAAACAGTTGAGGTCAAAGTAGCCCTTCCTTGTTCTATTCTAAATATTGGTAAAAAGTTCAAAACAGTATGGGCGCTACACTGTGCCATGTCATCAGGGGATATCTTTTTTGAAAGATTATCTATGCTAGATTACGTTGAGTCTTTAAAACTAATAGTTGTAGCCCCTTCATTACCAAACACCTTTTTTGTAAATTCAAATGTTGGAAAGTATGGTGATTTTCTAGATTTAGAACTTTATCCAATGTTAAAGAATATGTTGCCTATATCTGAAAACAGAGACGATAACCTATTGTTAGGTGTATCAATGGGCGCATATGGTGCTTTATCATGGATGTTAAGAAGATCTGATTTTTTCTCAACCGTGGTAGCCATAAGTGGCTATTATGATCATACCTTGCCATATGATGACAGATTGAAGGCTCAAAGAGTAACTTTTGCTTTATCAAAAATTATTCATCCTTATATGGAAAAGATCTTTTTATCAGAGAGCAGTCAAGGTCCTAATAAAATAGAAAACGAAATAAGTACTTTTCCATTTAAAGAAAACACTAATTTTCTGTTTTATACAGGATCTTGTGATTATTTAACCAAGGAACAAACAAAACACATCTACAACCTAGCCATGCAAAATGAACTTAAGGTTTCGTTCAATGAAGTTGACGGTGAGCACGATGTTAAAGCTTGGTCTTTTGCTATAAAAGATGCTATGGATAAGCTCTTCAACTAAACAATAAGAAATGAAGTTGAAGCGAGTTTTTATCAAATCATCAGTTGTTGTAGATTCGCAAACTAGAGTTAATTAAATAGGATGAGAGAATGTTTAATCTTGAGAAATATAAAAATAAAACAGCTCTCATATTAGAGTCTGAGAAAACAGTTTCATATTCAGCTTTAGTTTGTATCTGTAAAGATATCTTCAGTCAGATTCAAAAAAGATGTCTTGTAGTGATCTTGTGTGAAAACGAGCTAGGAGCTTTAGCATCCTATATAAGTTGCATTCAAAACAGAGTTGTACCTATCTTATTAGATGCCAAAATCGATAAAAGTCTATTGAATAACATCATAGAAGCATATAAGCCTGATTATGTTATCTGTAAGAATGGCTGTCATGATGATCTTGGCAAAAACATCTATTCTTTTTGTGAAAATATTGGTCCATATAAAGTAGTAAAAACTCAATATACAAATGCCTATAAGTTGCATGACGATTTGGCTCTGCTTCTTTCTACCTCAGGTTCAACAGGTTCCCCTAAATTTGTAAGACTAAGTTATAAGAACTTAAGTTCTAACACAGCATCCATTATTGAATATTTAAAAATTACCCCGAAAGATGTGGCAATTACCTCTCTTCCTATGAATTACACCTATGGCTTGAGTGTTATCAATACTCACCTAGAAGCAGGGGCCTCACTAGTGCTTACAAACTCAAGCTTGATGCAAAAAGAGTTTTGGAGTCTATTTGATAGTTGTGGTGTAACGTCATTTTCTGGAATTCCATATACCTATGAAATGTTAAATCGCTTAAGATTTACAAGAAAAGAACATCCATCATTAAAACAGATGACTCAAGCTGGTGGTCATCTTGAGGGAAAACTACAAAAACTATTTACTGAATACTGCAATCAGTACTCAAAAGAATTTGTAGTTATGTATGGACAGACAGAATCTACTGCAAGAATGGCATATCTTCCTGCAGAGATGTCATTAAATAAAATAGGCTCAATTGGAATTGCAATCCCAAATGGTCAATTCTGTTTGCAAGATGATAATGGCAATGCAATTTTACAAACAAATGTTGAAGGAGAGCTTTGCTATAAAGGTGATAATGTATCTTTAGGCTACGCCACTTCCGGTGAAGACTTAAGTTTAGGCGATGAAAATCACGGCTTTTTAAAAACAGGTGATCTTGCAAAGTTTGATGATGACGGATATTTCTTTATTACTGGTCGTAAAAAAAGATTTGTAAAAATCTTTGGTAACAGAGTAAATCTTGATGAATGTGAGAACTTATTAAAAGAGAATTTTACTCTTACTGAGACTGCCTGTACCGGTAATGATAAAAAGATCTGTATTTATCTAAAAGATGACAGCTTAAAAGATCAAGTAATATCTTTTCTAGCTAATTTGACTCATCTTCATCCATCAGTTTTTACTGTTAAGATAGTTGCAGATATTCCTAAAAATAGTTCAGGAAAAGTTTTGTATCAGGATCTGGAAAAACAAAGCATTGCAAAGTCATAAACTATCAACAGAATACCTAATGTAAGGAGTTTTGGAGCATGAATAAGGCATTAGAACAGTTAAGAAAAGAGCTCTCAAGTAACCTAGAATCGACAATCACTACATTTAAACAAAATGGTGTAGTTATTTGGGGAACAGGTAGTTCTGGTCTTGCCTTTAAACGCTTTTTAAAAGATTTTGATGTTTTAGATGCTCTTAAATGTTTTTGCGATAGTTATACACAAGATAACTCTAATAAGGAGTTATCTGAAGTAAAAGTTTGTTCTCCTCATGAAGCTTACAGACAGTATCCTAAAGCCATATATGTAATAGCCTCTTCATATAGGCTTCAAATTCTAAAATTCATTAAAGATGATCCTGTCATACACTCAATACAGACTTTTTATTACAATTCAGATCCAAATTCATGTGAATACCAAGCCTTTATCTACGCTACTATCTACCTAAGAGAGGTTGTCCATCAAGATTCTTATGTGTGCAATTACTTAAAGTTCTTTGATTATTTTTCAGCTGAAAGCAGTAAAGACAAAATCAATTTTGAGAAAAAAGAAGTTCTCGATTTGTTTGATGATGAGATCTCTAAAACAGTCTTAAAAAACAGGATAGACTTTTTTACAACAGGTCATCTTTCTTGCTTAAAGAATATTTCTGTAGAGCAGTCTCCTTATGAATATTTTGACTTTTTTGATTCTAAGTTAGGTACAAATGAGGTATTCGTTGACTGCGGAGCTTTCACAGGCGATAGCATTAGCTCATTTATTGATGCAGTAAATGGCAAGTATAAATCTGTATTAGCATTTGAACCTGATACTAAGAATTACAAGATCCTACTTAATAATGTCGATAAGCTTAAGTGGAAAAATATAGAATGCGTCAAAGCTGCAACAGGTTTAACCCATTCTTATGTTAATTTTTCTGATGACGGTGGTGCTGGAGCTGCTTTAGCTGATAGAAAAACAGGCTCAGCTAATGCGCAACACGATCTTACATTACAGATAATGCTTGACCAGTACATAGATAGACAACCAACTCTTATAAAAATGGATATAGAAGGTGCTGAGTTAGATTGCCTAAAAGGAGCTGAAAAACTTATAAAGACGCTAAAGCCAAAACTTGCAATATGCCTTTACCATAAGCCAATGGATCTACTCACTATACCTTTGTATTTAAAGAGCATTGTGCCTCAATACAGATTTAAGCTAAGACAACATCATCATCCTATTTTTGATACTGTGTTGTATGCGTTCTTGTAACTGTGAAAAAGACAATCATCCATTTATAATAGAGACGATGAAAGCTACTAGCATCTGATAGAGGAGATAAAAATGGCACTGTATTTAAATGTGGGAATTGAGCCTTTCAAGAATCGTTAGAATCTCATACATACGTTGACAAGTCTCCTAAGGTTAACTATTCAAAGGACACTAAAACTCATCAGTGCTTTATTGAAAAAGTTCAGATCTAGGAGTTTTTTAGCTGTTAAGTTATTGGCAATGACCTTTCTAAGGTAATGCCAAAGGTGGCAAAGCTATTAACTACCAAGGTTCATATTTGCCGTATTGCAATTAATCATGAGGATTAATCCAGAGAATTCAGATTAATTAGCCATTAATGTTTGTCTAAAATAATTAGAAATGCTTTAAAAATCAACAAACTAAAATCGTATAAGATATTTTATAAATTATTGGCACATATCTTGATGTATATACAGCATACAAAGTAAAAGTGGCAAAGCTTGCCACCTTAAGGTTTCAATGGGGGAACATTCGATGAGTTTTGATTACAGTACAATAGGTAAAACTTCCTCCCGTATTGCATCTGATGCTGCAGAGGCTACCTCCAAAAAGAGTAACTCCTCTCTAGATCAGGCGGATTTCTTAAAGTTATTAACAACACAGCTACAGAACCAAGATCCTAGCTCTCCAGTTGATAATAACCAGATGGTAACTACCATGTCACAGTTATCAGTTGTTGAGAACTTATCAACAATTTCTAACAACGTTGATAACGTAGTTAATGCAATTTCATCAAGTTCAGCTCTATCAGCTTCAAGCTTGGTTGGTAGAAGCGTATTAGTTGATACTAAATCAGCTTTCTTTGATGGTTCTAATCCTATTACCGCTCAGATTGATGCCGGTGATGGTGCTTCAAATGTTAAGATCAGCATTACTGATAGCAACGGCAATGTTGTTTCAACCTTCGAGGCAGGAGCTGCCTTAGACGGCAAAATTGACTTTAGCTGGGATGGTGTACAAGATCAGGAAACTGGTGCTAAGTATGATTCAGGTAAATATACAATTAACGTTACCGCTTCACAGGATGGTCAGAACGTAAACTTACCAGTTAAGACATATGCAACTGTAGGTTCAGTTGTATTAGGCAAGACCACTTCAGACACCAAGTTAAACTTATTAGGTTATGGAGAGGTATCTTTAGACAAGGTAGAGCAGATTGCTCTATAAGAGCTAACCTCATTGCAAAGTTAAAAGAGATCTTAAAACGTGTACTTTTTAGGATCTCTTTTAGTCTTAACTATCAAAGCATATCAGCTATTCTGACAACTACCATAAGTTAAGCAGACGTTCCAGTTAAGTTTCTAGCTCTTGTCATTTTTCGTCGACTCAAAAACAATAATCCCCAGAACATTCGTTCAAGTAGTCTTGTATTAGTAGCACAGTCATTTTCCTGACAATTTAAGACCTCTATTAATCTTGTATTAATCACTTCAAATTTTAAAGCGCTATTGAATGCTTATTTATAGAATATGGCACGGCTATTGCATTTAAAATATCATTAAGAGGAAAAGTCATTTTCCGGAGGTTTTAAATGGATAATTTATTGTGGATTGCAATGTCAGGAGCTAAGGAGAATTTCCATAGCTTAGCTGTACGCAGCAATAACTTGGCTAATGCAAGCACCACTGGTTTTAAGGCAGACTTTGAAAATTCACGTGCAATGTCTGTTTTTGCCGATGCTTATCCAACCAGAGCTTTTGCTATGACAGAAAGACCTGGCTACAACATGGATGGTGGTGCTATTGAAACTACTGATAGACCATTAGATGTTGCTTTAAATGGCGATGGTTTTATTGCTGTCAATGACAAAGAAGGTAACGAAGCTTACACCAGATTCGGTAGTTTTGAAATTGACGTAAATGGCAATTTAAGAACTACCAATGGTCTTCAGGTTTTGTCAGATTCAGGTGATCCTATTGTATTACCTGCAATGTTATCTGATATACAAATCAGTAACGACGGTACTATCTCAGGTAGACCACAAGGTGCTGATTCAAATGTAATTGAAGAGTTTGGTCGTATCAAACTTGTAAAACCTGATGACTATAAAAATATTGAAAAAGGTTATGACGGTTTATTCCGTAATATTGACGGCACAGCAATGACTGAAGATCAGAGCGTACAGGTTAGAAGCGGTATGCTTGAATCATCAAATGTTAATCCTGTCGAAGAATTGACAAACCTAATCAGGATCCAGAGACAGTATGAGACTCAGGTAAAAATGATGGAGTCAGCAAGTCAGATGGATGAACGTCAGAACACTTTATTGAGCTACGATTAGCAAGGAGTAGAACATGATCCCAGCACTATGGATTAGTAAAACAGGTCTTGATGCGCAGCAGACCAATATCTCTGTAACATCAAATAACCTTGCCAACGCCTCAACAGTTGGTTTTAAGCGTGGTAGAGCTGTATTTGAAGATCTTTTATACCAAAAGATCAATCAGCCAGGTGGCAGATCATCAGCTGATAGCTACTTACCTGAAGGTTTAATGATTGGTTCAGGCGCCAAGGTAGTTGCAACTCAAAGACAGTTCTCTCAAGGTGATGTTGAAACTACTGATAACTCATTTGATTTAATGATTCAAGGTCGTGGATTCTTCGAAATTGAGTTACCTGATGGTACTACTGCTTACACCAGAAATGGTCAGTTTACCAAGAATGAAGAAGGTACTATCGTAACCTCAGGTGAAGGTTATCCTCTGTTACCTCAGATTCAGGTTCCTGATAACGCCACTTCTTTGACAGTAGGTCGTGATGGTCAGGTATCTGTAGTAGTTGCAAATGATACAGCTTCACAGGATTTAGGTCAGATCACCGTAACAGATTTCATTAATCCTACAGGACTAGAGTCCATCGGTGACAACCTTTACTTAGAGACCACAGCCTCAGGTGCTCCTCAACAGGGTATCGGTGGTGAAGACGGTATGGGCGTGATTAGACAGAATATGTTAGAGACCTCAAACGTAAAGGTAACTGAGGAGTTAGTAAATCTAATTCAGGCTCAGCGTGTTTACGAAATGAACTCAAAGGTTCTAACTACTGTAGATTCTATGATGGGCTCTTTAATCCAGTCAGTATAGTTTAGGTTATGAGTGGTAGGTAAAGTAAGAAGTAGGTTATTAAAATAGGGGTGGGGTAAAATGAAGAAGGTTATTTTAGCAATTGCTTTATCACAGTTAGTGCTATTACAAGGTTGTGCTTTAGATACATTCTCTGCAAAACCAGATGATCCAAAGTATGCTCCTGCGCTGCCTGAAGAGGATTACACCAACGCAGTACCTACAGGTGGTATCTATAATCCTTATACCATGAACAATGGTATGTATTCAGATACATCAGCTCATAAAGTTGGTGATATCATCTCTGTAACCCTAGAAGAAGCAACTTCTGCAAGTAAGAATGCATCTACTGATCTTGAAAAAGAAGGAAACAATAACTATGGTGGCATTACTCTTGCAAGTAAGAAATTACATTACAAGAATTTGACACCAACACTGTCATCTAGCAACTCCAATGATTTTTCAGGAAGTGCTAAGGCAAAACAGTCAAACCAGTTGTCAGGTCAGATTTCTGTTAGCGTAGTAAAGGTATACTCAAACGGTAATCTGCAGGTACAAGGCGAGAAGTGGTTGATGTTAAACAACGGAAATGAATATGTCCGTGTAACCGGTCTAATTAGACCTGCTGATATCAGCTCAGACAACACTGTATCATCACAGAGAATTGCAAATGCTAGAATTCAGTACGGTGGAACCGGCGATTTTGCGGATACTCAGGAACGCGGTTATCTGTCTAGACTGTTTAACAGCGCATTTAATATATTCTTCTAGTTTTGTAAGGTGGGGACTATGAGAATTGCATTAAAGTTTTTTAAATCATTGTGCTTAGGAGTAGCTGTATTAAGCACTCTTAGCATCAATGATGCAGAAGCTGCTAGATTAAAAGATATTGCTTCAATTCAAGGTATTCGTGAAAACCAGCTTTTAGGTTATGGTCTAGTAGTTGGTTTAGCAGGTACCGGTGAAAAGAACTCAAAGTTTACAGAGCAGAGTTTCCGCTCAATGTTAAATAACTTTGGTATCAAGATTGATGAGAGCACCTCTTTAAAGATTAAAGACGTAGCTCCTGTAGCAATTCATGCAACCATGCCTCCATTTTCAAAGACAGGTCAAACTATTGACGTAACCGTATCAGCAATAGGTGAAGCTACCTCATTACGTGGCGGTACCTTATTACAGACTATGTTACGTGGTGTAGACGGCAACGTTTATGCTATCGCTCAAGGCTCACTGGTAGTAGGTGGTTTAGGTGTAGAAGGTGCTGATGGCTCAAAGGTTACTGTAAACACACCTACAGTAGGCAGAATTGCTAATGGCGCAATTGTAGAGCGCGAAGTTCCAGATAACTTCAGTCAGACTGATTCATTTGTCTTTAACTTAAATCGTGCTGACTTTACTACTGCTAAAAATGTAGTTGATGCAATTAACGATCTTTATGGTGATGGTTCAGCTGTAGCACAGGACTCTGCTTCAATTAGAGTTAGCGCACCACGTGACCCATCTCAGAGAGTATCTTACTTATCAACTCTTGAAAACATTGAAATCGATCAAGGTGAGGATGCTGCTAGAATCGTAGTAAATTCACGTACAGGTACCATTGTTATTGGTAACAATGTAAAGCTAAAACCTGTTGCTGTAACTCATGGTGGTCTTACTGTTACAGTATCTGAAGATCCAAGAGTATCTCAGCCTAACAGCTTCTCTCAAGGACAGACTGCAATTGTGCCTGATTCTCAAATCAATGTAAGTGAGAAGAAAGGTAAGATGTTCAAGTTTGATACAGGTGCAACCTTAGATGACTTGGTAAGAGCCGTAAACCAAGTAGGTTTAGCACCAGGTGATTTAATGTCAGTACTAGAAGCTTTAGATAAAGCAGGAGCTATAGACGGTAAGTTAGAAATTATCTAAAAGGTTTTAAAGGTTCTGCCACCCCACCTACCTCTTCAAGGCAGAACCTTTAAATTTCTCAATTCTAAGCTAAATGTTTCTTTACCATATTCCACATGGCAGTTGCTGACTGAAAATTGCTTGGATCAATATCATCAGGATCGAGGGAAATCTTAAATGTTTTTTCAATGCCATCAATAATTGCAACGATCTCTAGAGAATCTAAAACACCGTCTTCCACAAGATTTACGCTGTTCTTAAAGTCAACATCTTCTTTAATGTGAGACAGCAGTGTTAGTAGTTCTTCCATAATATCCTCAAGCATAAATTTGTTTTAGTTTGGTTCTGTCAATTTTGCCATTTATGTTCATTGGCATACTTGATAACTTTTCAATTCGATTTGGCATCATGTAGTTAGGTAGTTTCTTCAAGATTTGTTCTCTTAATTGTTCCTCTTCTACTTTACCTACATATACACCTATGATTTCACTATTTTCTTCATTATAAACGCAACAGGCACTGTCAATGTCATCTATTGATAGAAAGGCGTTTTCAATTTCGCCTAGCTCAATTCTGTGACCTAGTCTTTTGATTTGAAAATCTTTACGTCCTGCAAAAATAAGCTCACCGTTTTCATTTTTATACGCAAGATCACCTGTTCTATACATCATCTCATTCCAACAGTGATTTAATGGATTTTGTACAAAAGCTTCATCTGTTTTCTTTTTATTAGCATAGTATCCATTAGATAGACATTGACCTAAAATACAGATTTCACCTTGTTCGCCATCCTCTGCAAGTTCATCTTTCTCATCTAATAAAATGATTTCACTGTTTTCACAAGCTTTGCCTAAAGGCAACTTGTCATCATCACTAAATTCTTTATCTATCTCATAATAGGTACAAGCATAGGTAGCTTCAGTTGGACCGTACATATTCACAAATTTGGTATGAGGTAGAGCTTTACGCCATACATTAAGATGCTTGCAAGGCATTACCTCGCCACAAAAGATCACAAGTTTAACTTCACTTGGTACACATAAATCTAAGGCTTTGCAGTTAACTACATTGCACAAAGCAGATGGTACCCAAATTAAAGTATTAACTTTGTTTTCGACTACATAGGCTAAGATCTTTTTAGGAAAGGTGTAGAACATCTTAGGAGGAATAAATACAGTAGCACCTGTTTTTAAGGGTATATAAAGATCTGGTACTGAGGCATCAAAATAGAATGGAGCCTGATTGCAGAGAGTGTTCTCTGCATTTAAAGAGTATTTATCACAAATCCATTCAACAAAGTCGATTACGCTTTGATGAGAAATGGTAACTCCTTTAGGTGTGCCTGTAGAACCACTGGTGAAAAGTACATACAGAAGATCAGTACTCTTGTGGCTGTTTCTAATTTTGTCTAACTTTAAGTTTATATCTAATTTTTTGATTTCAGCCTTTTGTTTTTCAGCTCTTTTGTTTTCTGCAGTAGCTGAAAGCGTGTCTTTATAATCGAAACACTGGCACTGTATATTAAGCTCATTGATATTCTTATTAGTAGAGTCATCATAAATTACAACACTAGGTTTTAGTGTTGATAATATTAAAGAAACTCTATCTTTTGGCATACTACTATCAATAGGAACATAAAAACAGCCTGCATATACAGCACCTAAAAAAGCATTGAGATTATTAGCTCCCTTTTTCATATAGATCACAACAGGCTTTTTAGGAGCGGTCTTTTCTGACAGAAAACTACCAATTGTTCTGGCATTTGTTTCTAATTGTTTAAAAGAGAGCTTTTCAGTTGTATCAGCAAAGGCTATTTTATCTGGATACTTTTTTGCAGTCTCTTCAAGATATTGAAGAATGTTTGTTTTCATGTGATATGCCTAATTGCAGCTAGTAGGTAAAAATCTCTTCTCTTGGAATGTTAAATTCGTAGATGTTCTTACATTGATTGCTAATAATGTCTTCACAAATGATAGGAAAGCTTTTAGCTAGATCAACTAAATAGCTGTTGATGCCCAAGGTGTCAATTCTCTTTGAGGTTCCTTTTTTTTCTAAAATAGCTCCTATACGATTAAAACATTCTGTAGGTCGTATTTCTAGTTTTCTAGCAGCATAATCACAAGAATATTGTTCCTCTGTTCCATCCTCATGCACATACTTACCTGTAAATGTTTTGGCAAATCTGTATGGAACATTGCAAGCAACCTCAGCATAGTGTACAAAAGTCATGGCATGAACATAATCAGTGCCTAAGATAATTTGTTTAACATGATGAGAAATGCAGTAGGCAAAAGGGGAATCACTGCCAAAAGATTTTCTATTATTTAATGAAATAAGATAGTCCTGATCTTTACCCCAAACCTCAAAAGAATGCATAGGATGTTGGGTTCTTTTAAAATCATCTCTATTAAGAGCAATATTACCAAGAGCTCCTGTCACGCCTTTGGTTTTTCTTACGTCATAGAACTTATGGTTACTAAATTCAAAAGAAAAGTTTGGAATTAAGATAGTACCTTCTGGACCTACTGCATTTTGAAAAGCTCCAATAAGAGCATTACCGTCAAAAGCAATATTGTTTCTTTTTAAGAGTAAAACAAGTTTGATAAGTTCTGAGGAAAGCCAAATGCAGTCGCCTTTTTTCAGCTCAAAACAGTTAACTATTTTTGAATAGATATCCACAATAAATCCTTTAAGCTAATCAACTAACTACTACCTATTACTACACTAATCAACCTATTACTACACTAATCCACTACATCAATAAGTTTGTTCTCAAGCAGTTTATCTTTAATTGATATCAGCTCATAGGCTGGAATATTGATGAGTTCGCTAATATCTAACAAGGTATTAGTGCCATCAGCATAAGCAATGAAATCTCTTAGAGCAATAATTGAGCTGTATGAGCCTTTCTGACTAATGGTAGGGTAAAGTCCTCTTTTACCTAATTGAGGCTCACAGAATACGTTGATCCTGTACTTAAAGTTATTCTCTAGGACTAAAAGAGATTTAGTCATAACCTCGTATTCGCCAGCAAAGCCTTCAAGGCTAATTAAGGTTAAATCGTCCTTTGAGGTGTGATACTCAGGATATGCTCCATATTTAGTTCTAGATACAGAGCATACAGGTAAATCTACACCTGGAGCATTAAACTGTCTTTCATCAGATCCTCGATGATAGAAAGAATAAGCCTTATGTGAAGGAACTAAATGCTTTAAGGTGTTCTCAAGTAATTTATCAGTAATGGTATTTCCATATCGAGTCTTTACATATGAGTAATCTCGATTATCACCAACACATGACAGTACAAAGCCTGCTACGGTATTTTTCTTTAAAACCTCAAGGTTTCTTGAAAGGTAAGTAATAGATCCTATTGTCTCAGGTATGTAGATAAATCTGTAGGTATAGTAACGAGGCTTTTCTTTAATGAACTTTGCTAGAGCTACGGATAAAGCAGGTCCTGAGCACTCGTTATTTGCCATAGAAGGATGGCAAAGGTAAGTTGAGATTAAAATCTCTTTATCAGATTTACCTTTGATAATGCACTCACCATAAGTTAAAGAACCATGCTCATCTAAAGTACTTTTAATTACAGCATGGTATTTTTTATCTTCATGTTTTGCCAATTCATCAAATTGATTCTGAGACATGCAAAAGCCTGATCTTTCCTTATAGTATGAGGTTACATAAGGAATGACATCTTTTTGATCTTTTTGTGTGTAGATGTACTTTTTAAGTTCAGAAAATGGAAGTACTTTATCAAAAGGAGCTGAGTAACCTAATACATGCAGATTGTTATCTTTAAAGTCGATGAGCCTGTGGTGATCTTCATCTTCAATATAAGCTTCAGTACAGTTCCACTCTTTAGGTACAGTCCAATCAAAGACTTCTGTGCCTGATGGAACTTCAAAGACATTTATCTCAGGCAACTCTTCTTTTAAGATAGCTAAGGATTGTCTAAATCCGTTACCTGTAATACTTCTGCAAATAGGAAATAGCTTTTTTGCTATTTCATAACAGTACGCTCCGACTGCATTACTGTTATTGCTATTGTTGTTGTTATTATTGTCTTCCATTAGCATTTTTTACTAAATCCTTTTTACAAAACTAGGTGTACTTCTATAGTTGTCGGCACTAAATGAGTTTTATTTAGCAAAGATATGATTGCCTTTTGTTAGAGTAGAAATGGAGTCTGATTAAGGTTGTAAATAACTCAAATTGTGAAGGATCAAACTACAATATATAACTCTTAATTACATTATTTTTTTGAAATAATAAAGCATTGTTTATTGAAAAAAGCAATTCCATAAGTTTCAATGGATTGAACAGTTGGCAATTCTAAAAACTCTTTTGCGTATTGTTTTGCTTCGATTTGCTGAAGCGCTTTTTGTGCAACCACTTTCATGTCTTTTTCGCAAGGAGCAGTCTTAAGTTCCAAAATGGCTACTTTAGTCTTATCTGAATTTCTAAAAGAAATATCAGCATACCCATTGCCTGCTTCAAAATTGGATTTATATTCTTTTGCCCATTTTTCAGAAACAGTAAATATTCCTGACATAAAGCTATGATAGAAGTTCTCTGGTTTTGATTTTGTGGCTAAATCTCTGATAGATACATATGAAGTCAACAATGAGTTTAGAATAGCAGTAACACTTGATGTATTTCCTTCTAAAAATCCTGAAGCCAACTTATCAGCCCTCTTGTCAGGACCTGAAGTTAAATTGGCATCAAAGACTTTCTTGATATTGGATTCAAAGCAATTTAGGATTTCTTCATTTGGTATTTTAACAATGTAGTTATTCTTTAAAGGATTATCAACAGCTGTTAAGTAACCTGTATGTACTAATAAAGAGAAGAAATCGTTAGGATCATGAAGTTTTAAATCATCATAATTCATAGAATCATTGATGCTTACTTCAATAGTTTTTCTATCAACAAGATCTTGAAGTTGCTGTCTAATGTCTTCCTTCAAAAATCCAATATACTCCTTTAGTACATCTGAGGATGAACTGGTGATCCAGTAGTTGTCAGGCTTAATATCTGCTTCTGTACAATTTAATTTATGTTTATAGTTATTAGCAACAAAGTTGATAACATCCCATGGACAGAACATTTCATCATTATAGAAACGGTATCCGTCATAGTTCTCTTTGACCATATATTCATAGTCACTTAGGTTATAGTCTTCTAAGATCTTTTTTGTCTCTTTTTTATTAAAACCTATGATTGATGTATATTGTGGCTGTGTATCCAAAACTGTATTTACTACAACGTTGTTAACACCTGTAAATATAGAGTTCTTTGCTACTTTTAAACAGCCTGTCATTACTACTTTAAATATTGGTGCCGACTCTTCATTAGTGTTTTTAGGTGTACTTTTTAATACCCCTAAAAAAGAACTCATAAGTTCTACCATTTCTTTATGGTACTTACCACTAGCTGCTTTTGCTAAAGGTACATCATATTCATCTATTAAGAGTATTACCTGTTTTTTGAAATGCTTATACAAACAAGAGCTCAGAAAACTTAGAGCTGAAGTAAGGTTATTTTGATTAATAGGTTCTTTTAAGAAAGCATCACTACACAGATTCTTTAAGTCCAACTTATCGTCTTCTGTAAGCATTTCACTTTTTTGAAGAAAACTGTAAGTTCTTGCTAGTTCCTTTACGAGAGTAACAAGTTGCCCTTTTGCAACCTCATAGCTGATCCCCTTAATTTCTTTTAATGAAATTGAAATAACGGGAAACTGCCCCATGTACTTTTCAACAAAAGCTTTATCTTTCGTGATCTCCATGTCATTAAAGATTTTCTCTTGAAATGATGTATCTGAAGGATTTAAATAATTTAAACGAAAGAAATCGGCAAACATGTCCATAAGTAAGGTTTTGCCAAATCTACGAGGTCTTGTAAATAAAAGTACAGAGCTACCATCTTCGGTAAAGACAGATCTTAGATATGAAGTCTTATCGACATAATATTTATTTTTGGTGATGATTTCAGAAAAGGTATCACCACCAGTTGGTAATAACTTGAACTCTTTTTGATCTGCCATGATGAGCTTTTATTTTTTGAAACTGTATCTTTCTTAATTTTATCAGACTTTTAGGTTATCAATACTAGATATAAGTAACGTTTTATCTAGGTTCAAATTTATTCTTTTAATATAAATTTCAAGAGAAGATCTACTCTTAGAATTTTACTTTTGATAGTGATTTAGTATATAGATAAGCTCAAACTCAACATAATCAGATATCTTTATGAGATCATCTAGCTGTTGAGCGTTCAAGAGTTCTTTGACAATAGAGTTGACAACAACAGGGTAGTCACTGTTCATAAGAGGTGACAGAGAGATGACATCCTCTAGTAGTGATGCCATCTTCTCATAGGTTGCAGCAGGACAGCCATCTTTAGCAGTATCTGCTACAAGATGGCACTCCTTTACAACCTCTTGAACGTTTTTAACGTTGCTCATGAAAGTTAAGTTTATTTAGCTAACTTTGAGAGAATTGTTTCTACAGCAGAATCTAGCTTTAAGTTTTCCTTATCACCGGTTCTTCTGTACTTGTACTCTACATTGCCGTCTTTTAAGCTCTTCTCACCTACGGTGATGATGTGAGGTATACCGATTAACTCAGCATCAGCAAACATTACACCAGGACGCTCATCACGATCATCATACAGAACTTCTACGCCACGAGCGGTAAGTTCGTTGTAGATTTTTTCAGCTGCGTCTTTAACTTCCTGTGACTTAGAAGGCTTAATTGCAATAATTGAAACCTTGAAAGGAGCAATCTCTTCAGGCCAGATAATACCTCTGTCATCATGGTGCTGTTCAATAACAGCTGCAATAGCACGGGTAACACCAATACCATAGCAGCCCATGATCATAGGAATGTCTTTACCTTTCTCATCTTTAACGGTAGCTTTCATTGCCTCTGAGTACTTAGTGCCAAGCATGAATACCTGACCTACCTCAATACCTTTACGTAGGTGTAAGGTACCCTTACCATCAGGGCTAGGATCACCATCTTCAACGTTACGTAAGTCAAATACTTCGTATTTAGGCACATCTCTGTCCCAGTTTACGTTGATTAAGTGGTAACCAGTCTTGTTAGCACCACAAGCAAAGTTAGACATCTTATCAGCAGTTCTGTCTACTAAGATTCTGCCCTTAAAGCCTACAGGACCTAATGAACCGGTGTGAGAACCTGTAAACTCATTGATCTCTTCTTCTGAAGCCATCTCTAAAGGATCGTTAATACCATCAATCTTGATGGCTTTAACTTCATTTAGTTCCTGATTGCCACAAAGACAGATCATAACTAACTCATACTTACCGTCTTCTTTCTTATTGCCGTGAACGATAAGGCTCTTTAATACTTTCTTTGAATCTAAGCCTAAAGCTTTAGCTGCATCATCAACCGAATGACAGCCAGGAGTAGCAACCTCAGAGTAAGCAGCACCAGGTGCTTCTCTATCATAAGTAGGAGCTAGAGCTTCAGCCATTTCAATATTAGCTGCATATGATGAACCATCAGACCAAGCGATAGTATCTTCACCTGCATCTGCTAAAGCCTGGAACTCATGAGAGTGGTTACCACCGATAGAACCTGTATCAGCCTCTACTGGACGGAACTCAAGACCCATACGGGTGAATACTCTTGAATAAGCATCATACATATCCTGATAGGTCTTCTCTAAAGATGACTTTTCAATATGGAATGAATAAGCATCTTTCATTAAGAATTCACGACCACGCATAACACCAAAACGAGGACGAATTTCATCACGGAATTTGTTCTGAATCTGGTATAGGCATAAAGGTAACTGTCTTGCTGATTTGATCTCACGACGAGCAATATCAGTTACAACTTCTTCGTGGGTAGGACCTAATGCAAACTCGTTTTGCTTTCTATCCTTAAAACGGCATAACTCAGGACCGTACTTTACATAACGACCAGATTCTTTCCACAGTTCAGCAGGCTGAACCATTGGCATGGCAATCTCTAAAGCACCAGTTTTGTCCATTTCTTCACGAACAATCTTGTTAACCTTAGATAACACTCTCATACCGGTTGGTAACCAGGTATAAACACCTGATGCGATCTGGCGGATCATGCCAGCTCTTAGCATTAAACGATGGCTCTCTACAGCAGCCTCTTTAGGATCTTCTTTTAAGGTAGATAGTAAATATTGACTTGTACGCATTGTAAGTCCTGATAAATAAATTGTAGCCTGCTAATCTTAAAGGCAGGGGATGAAAAATAATTGCGCTAATTCTAGCACAAAAGCGCTTTGTTAAGGAAAACTAATGAAGCTTTAGAACCTGTAATACGGTAACTTTTATGTGGATTTTAGTGATTTTAGTCTTTAAAGGATGATGACTGTTTAATTCAGTCATCATCCTTTAAAAGAAGTGCTAGAAGAAGCGCTTGTTCAATGCTGTTTACGAGCAATTTTATCGCAAAGTAAAACAAGGCAAAGACGCATAAAATTAGCTTTTATGCTAAAATTAGGCAGTTTTAATCAATTAGAGGGGACAGACATGGTATTTGTAGCAAGTTTCATCGTATTTTTACTGTTTGTTCTAGCTTTATCAATGAGTATGCTCATTAAAAGACGTCCAATGATGACCGAAGAAGAGGCTACAGCCTCAATCATGGATGGTGGTGCATGTACTACCTGTCAGCAATTGTGCTCTATGGCAGGTAAAAGAGTAGAAAAGCGCAAAGAAGACTGCGCTATTAAGAATATGGAAATTCCTCACCAGAGCGTATAAAGAACAACTCAATTTCTAAGCTTGCCTGTTTTTGGCAGGCTTTTTTCGTTTTTAGGTTTCAAAAAATGTTAAAAAAAACTGTATTTGCAAATGTACTTTCTCGTGTTTTTCTCTCAGCTGTAGTTGCAACCTCATTAGTTGCGGTTACAACTCTTACAGCCTGTGACAAAGATAATCAAAGTTCTACTTCTGCTAAGGAACAGACCTCAACTATCATTCAGGGAAGAACCATGGGTACTTTCTATGCTGTAAATGTAGTTGGTGGTTATAAAGGTGGAGAAGAAGGTTTAAAAGCTTTAGCAGAAGGTGCATTCAAGCAGATCTGCGATGAGATCTCTACTTTTGACAAGAATGCAGAGTTATACAAGTTTAATGATTTTAAATCTACAGAACCTTTTGAAATCTCAAATGAATTAGGCAAGATCATTCAGGACACTGTATATCATGGCAGACGTATTGAAGGCGCTACTGATATTACTGTAGGTCCATTAGTAAACCTGTGGGGCTTTGGTAAAGATAAAAAGAAAGATGAAGCTCCATCACAGGAAGAGATTGATAAAGCTTTAGAGTTAGTAGGCCTTGATAAGTTTGAGGTTAGAACTGAAAACAATAAGACCTATTTAGTAAAGCACAATAAAGACATCAAACTTGATCTTGCAACTGTAGGTGAAGGTTTAGGTGCTGATGCTGTGGCAGCTAAATTAGTACAGGAAGGCTACAAGAACTTTATGGTAAATGTAGCAGGAGCTTCACGCTCATATGGAGTTAACGCTAAAGGCAAAAAGTGGCGTTTGGGAATTGAAGATCCAACCTCACCTGAAAGACGAGTATTTGTTCCAATCTGCGCACTGGACAAAGCAGTAACTACAGCAGGCTCTTACAGAAATTACTTTAAAGATGAGACTACAGGCAAAATCTTTTCACACGCAATCGATCCTAAGACTGGTTACCCTGTATCTCACAAGACTTTATCTGTAACTGTTATTTCAGACTCAGCTTTTGAGTCAGACGCTCTTGATACCGGCCTCTTAGTACTGGGAGCTCAAAAGGCTTTAGATTGGGGTAAAGAGCATGGTTATGCTATTGCAACTATCGAGTATGACAATGGCAAACCATTATTTAGATATACAGATAACTTCAAGCAGTATTTAGACTGTGCAAAACAGCAGTAAATTAAAACAGCAGTAAATTAAAACAGCAGAAAGTTAAAACATCAGATTTAGTCATTCAATAAGATTGAAACCTAAAGCTTAAGAGAATACTAGAAAAAAGATTAGGACAAATTCATGCATATTCATATTTTAGGTATCTGCGGTACTTTCATGGGCGGTATTGCCATGATTGCAAAGCAAGCTGGTTTTAGCGTTACCGGATCAGATAAGAACGTTTACCCACCAATGTCAGATGAGTTATCAAATGCTGGTATTAAGTTACATACAGGCTTTGATGCTGAGCAGTTAGATGAAAAGCCTGATTTAATTGTAGTAGGCAACGTAATGCGTCGTGGCATGGATGTAGTAGAACGCATGCTAAATGACAGATGTCGCTATGTTTCAGGTCCTCAGTGGTTAGAAGAGCATTATCTTTTAAATAAGACAGTTTTAGCGGTAGCTGGTACTCACGGCAAGACTACCACCTCATCAATGCTGACCTGGATCTTAGAAGATAATGGAAAAAATCCTGGCTTTTTAATTGGAGGTATTCCTGAGAACTTTGGCATTTCAGCACGCAGTACTGATAGTGAGTACTTTGTAATTGAAGCTGATGAGTATGACTGTGCTTTCTTTGATAAGCGCTCAAAGTTTGTTCATTATCATCCTACAGTTCTAATCATGAATAACTTAGAGTACGACCATGCTGATATCTTTGATTCAGTAAAAGATATTCAAAAGCAGTTCCATCATTTAGTAAGAACCGTACCAGGTAAAGGTCTTGTAGTTATGCCAAATAACGATAAGAATCTTGATGGGGTAATAGAGATGGGATGCTGGACTCCTGTGGTGAGAATTGGTGATGAAAACGACCTACATGCAGTCTTAAAATCAAAAGATGGTTCATCTTTTGATATTTATGAAGGTGAAGAATTTATCTGTACTGTAAATTACAACTGCACTGGTACTTACAACGTACACAACTCTCTAATGGCAATTAGAGCTGCTATGTATACAGGCATTTCTATTAAAGATGCAGCTAAATCCTTAGAGACTTTTAAACTTCCAAAAAGACGTATGGAGTTAAAAGGTGTTGTAGATGATGTTAGCGTTTATGACGATTTTGCGCATCACCCAACCGCAATTAAGTTAACCACAGAGGGCTTAAGAGCAAAGATAGGTCAGGATAAACGTTTAGTTGCAGTATTTGAGCCACGCTCAAATTCGATGAAGATGGGCGCTAACCATGAATTTTTAGCTCAGTCTTTTGAAAGTGCGGATGAAATTTTTGTCTATGCTAACACTTCTGTTAAATGGGATGTGAAGTCGCTTGAAAAACAGTGCAAAAAGCCTCTACATGTTATTGACGATTTTGATAAATTACTCACCGAAATAGTAAACGCAAGCCCTAAAGGAACAACAATCCTTGTAATGAGCAATGGTGGCTTTAACGGCATTCATCAAAAGCTGTTAGATAAACTGCATGATAGAAAATAGTCTTCAAGCAGTAAGGCTACGAGTAAAAATAAACAATATTTTTGAGAGACGATATGGCTGATAACTGGAATCTTCGTGGTAAAACTCAGATGCTAGATGATCTTAATACTCCATCACTTCAGTGTAGAGTTTATGATCGTATTGCAGTTCAGGATAGTAAGGGTAAAACTCATTTTTACTGTCTGGAGCTCTCAGCTGGTAATACCTTTGATTTCGGTTTTTGCAGAAAAGAGAATGTTCCTTCATTACTGCGTGATGTAATGACCATGGGCAACATCAGAGTTTTAAGTGGTATCTGCGATGATCTGATGGTGCCTACTGTACCTACAGTATTGTGGATCAAACAGGCTCGTAAGTATGATCCTAAACATGTCATCATGTGGCTTGAAAACTCTATTGAACTTACAGAAGAATACAAAGATACCATTTTACGTTTACGTAAAATGGGTATGCGCTTTGCCGTTAGAGTTGATGCTATGGGCGAGATTGCATCTAATGATGAAATCCTTGCATGTATCGATTATCTAATGGTGGATTTTGAAAGAAGCGCAGAGTTCATGACTGTAATTCAGTCATTACGTAACAAGAATCCTCATTTAAAAACAATTGCTTTTAAGCACCATATCTCTATTTTCTCCTTTACTAAAGAAGAAACCAGAAACTTTGACTATGTTCTAGGAACAGTTAATAACTTCTTATTAACCTATGAGACCGAGCGTCCTAAGTGGCAGCACGAAATGCTACGTACTTTCGCTCAGCTTTACTCTTCAATTTATGATGTCAAAGAGATCGGTGTGATTGTAGCTAACTATCCTTTAATGGCTTTAGCCATGAAAGGTATGGTAGCTTCAAAACATTTAACCAATTTAACTATTCGCAAAAACAGCTCTACTTTAGGCGAAAGTCAGACTTTAACTCAGTTTGATTTAAGAAATTATCTTGCTATCTCTGTAGGATACAATCTCTTTACCCTTACAGAAAAGCAGGCCTATGAGCAAAAGAAGATCCCATTCTCATCAGAGTTTATTAACTATGAGCCATTTATACAGGCATTGAACTTTGCCAAAATCGTAGATTTGATGGCTCAGGATATCTGTGATGATATTACCGCGCCTCAAGCTTTTATCGCAGGCTTCTTACGCTTTGCGCATGTCTTTTTACATGATACTGAGGAAGCTACTTTTGCTGAGTTCCCTCTAGATGCTGTAGCCTCTTGCTATACCAATGGCGGTGGTCAGTTAGGCAGTATTATCAGAATTTTAATGTTGCTGTTTGAACACAGAATTAACGATGCTATGGATGTAGCTAATAACGCTGGTTTAGTTTTAGTAAAAGAGCGTTTATATGGTTACATCTCTCATGCTATGGCATGGACTGATGCTGTGTGCTGTGCTTTAAATATCATTAAAGGTCAGCAAGAAGAGTAGCACTCTCTTTTAAAGATCTTATTTTTGAAGCTCCCTTTTTTAAGGTAGCTTTTAAAGCTCGTTCTTAAAAAATAAAAGCTCAAGACGAAAGTCGATGAGCTTTTATTTTAGCAAGTGGCTCTGTACTGATTAAATAAGTACTGAGTAAGTAAGACTAAGCAAGACTTGTTTGAATTAGTGAGTTGTCTTCTTAATGATGAGATTTCCAATAAACTGGAAGATACTTATCATAATTAAAATCACGATCACTGTAAGCCAAATCATATCTCTGTAGCCCATCTGATAACCGTAGCGTACTGCAAAGTCACCAATACCACCAGCACCGATAGCACCTGCAATAGCAGTAATACCGATAAAACTTACAAAGGTGATCATGGTAACTCTGGTAATTCCTGGGATACTCTCTTTTAAATATACTGAAAAGATGATCTCAAGTTTTGAAAAGCCCATTGCATCAGCAGCTTCAATAAGACCTTTATCCACATCAGAGAGTACTGATTCAATTTGTCTAGCAAAGAATGGTACTGTACCGAATACTAAAGCTACAAATGATCCCTGAAGACCAGAACCTGTGCCTACAATGAATCTTGAGAGGGGAATTAGAAGCACCATCAAGATAATAAAAGGAATTGAACGTAAGATATCAATGACTTTATTAGCTACAGTAAAGACAATCTTATTATCTAAGATACCGTTCTTTTTAGTGGTAACTAGAACAATGCCTAAAATTACACCTAAGAACCAGGCAATCGTACCTGAAACTCCAATCATGACAAAAGTGTCATGCAGGCAGTGCAAGAACTCACCTGAGAGTCGCTTAAAGTTAGGCATTAAAGTCATTACTAAATTCTCAATCATTTTAATACCTCCAGTTGCACACCTGAGTTTTTAATATACTCTACAGCTTCTTCAATTTTGTCCTTATCGCCTGTAAGGTTTACAGCTAATTTTCCTAAAGGCTTACCTTTGATGTAATCAATATTGCCGTAAAGAATGTTAGATTCAACTGTAAATTTCTTGTAGATCTCACTCATTAAAGCCTTACCTGCAGCATCACCTGTATAGGTTAAAAGGTAAATATGAGTGCCATCTGCAACATCAGCTAAAGATCCTTTCTCATCTAGAATGTCAAAGAATGAGCCAAAGTTATTAGCTGTTTCCATAAAGGACTTGGTAAGTTTAGTCTTTGGATTTGAGAACAGATCATAAACATAGCCTTGTTCGATAACTTCACCTTGTTCCATGACCGCAGCTCTATCACAGATATCTTTTACCACTGACATCTGATGAGTAATGATGACAATGGTAAGTTTAAGCTCGAAATTGAGCTTCTTTAATAAAGCTAAGATCTGTGTAGTAGTTTTAGGATCTAATGCTGAAGTTGCCTCATCACAAAGTAAAACTTTAGGATCGCCTGCTAAGGCTCTTGCAATTGCTACACGCTGTTTCTGTCCACCTGATAATTGAGAAGGGTAGTTGTTACCCTTATCAGAGAGTTCTACTAAAGAGAGTAACTCTTCAATTCTCTGTTTTCTCTTATCCTTTGGGTAACCATTATGTTTTAAAGGTAACTCAATATTCTCATAAACAGTTCTTGAAGGCATGAGGTTGAAACTCTGAAAGATCATGCCAATTTTTTGTCTTGCTTCTCTTAACTTTTTATAAGGCAGAGCTGTAAGCTCGGTATCTTCTAAAAAGACTTTACCAGAGGTTGGTCTTTCAAGTAAGTTAATACAACGCACTAAGGTAGATTTACCTGCTCCTGAGAAACCTATAATTCCAAAGATCTGTCCTTTATCAATTTCAATGGTTACATCTTTTACAGCATGTACCGTCTTTCCATCAACGACAAAATCTTTACTGATATTTTCAAGTCTTATCATGTTGTTCCTAAGTTATGCCTATAAAGAAGGCTCTAAACCACATTTTACTTATCTAATAGATTGAATTTAGATAAGTAAATTTATGGGGATTAATGTTTTGAATTTTCTTTTTTACAATTCTATCATTTAATCAATGCTTATGACATATAGTATATTTTTATAACTGGCTATAACTTAATGAAATATAAAGAAAAAATATAAAATATTAGTTGACAGAGTGTATAAAAATAGTAATTTATGTAAGTAGACAGATGTATGAAATGACATACAAAATAAATGAACAAAAAAACGTACAGAATTTTATAAACAAGAGGTAATTTTATGAAGATCTTTTCAAAGTTTTTAAAGACATCAGCATTAGTTTTAGCAACAGCTACTACTGTAGCTCACGCAGGTTGGTTTGAGTCAAATGATGTACCTGAAGGTTTTAAAGAGGTTAAAGTAGGTGTTGTAGGTGATTACAATGCTCACTGGGATACAGTAAATGAGCTTTTAAAGCAGGATAAAATTCACGTAACCTTAGTTAAGTACTCAGACTATGCAACTCCTAACCGTGCTTTAAATGATGGTGAGATTGATTTAAACGCATTCGAGCATGAAGCATATCTAAACAATGATATTGATAAGAATGGCTACAAGATTGTGCCATTGTGCAAGACCTTTATCGCTCCTATCCGTCTTTATAACAACAAAGACAAGATTAAATCTGTAAAAGATATCAAAGATGGTGACATTATTGGTATTCCTTCAGATTTAACTAACGGTGGTCGTGCTCTAAAACTTTTAGAGTCAGCTGGTTTAATAGAGGTTGATCCTGCTAAAGGTTATGTTCCAACCAAAGCCGATATTACCAAGTACAACGTAAAGATTGAAATCCGTGAAGCTGAATCAGGTGTGCTCTTTAACATCTTACCTGATATTGCAGCTGCTGCCATCAATGGCGGTAACGCATTCTCAGCAGGTCTAAAGCCATCTGATGCTATATTCAATGAGAATGTTCAGGATAAAGACAATCCATATATTAACGTTATCGTAGCTCGTGAACAGGATAAGGATAATCCTGTATATCAGACTATCGTTAAGAGATTCTTAACCCCTGAGGTTAAAAAGGCAATTCTAGATGCTTACAATGGTGGTTATATCCCTGTTTTCTAGTCTTAAACTCAAGTGTCACTTGATGATGTAAAACAGTAAGTAAAAAAGGCAACGTCAGTTGCCTTTTTTGGAGGAACTTATGAAGATTGAATCAGTTACTTTAAGACGTATCAAGATACCTTTAAATGAGCCTTTTACTCCAAGCTTTGGCTCCATTACAGATAAAGATCTGTTAATTGTAGAGGTTCATACCAATTCTGCTACAGGTTATGGAGATGATCCTGCTTTATCTTTGCCAATCTACAACGAAGAGACTGTAGCTTCAGGTGAATTAGTTTTAAAAGAGTTTTTATTACCTCTTTTAAAACGGAACTTAAAGACAGTAGATGATCCTTTTGATGTAGCTAAGGTCTTTAAAAGCGTTCGTAGAAATTACTTTGCGCGCTCTGCCATAGAGACTGCTATCTTTGATGCTTATGCAAAGTCTGTTCATAAGCCTCTGTATCAGTTATTAGGTGGCAATAAGGACAGAATTGAAGGTGGTATCAGTATTGGTATTAAAAAGACACCTCAAGAGTTAATCGATACCATTAAGAGCTATCAGAAAAATGGCTACCGCCGAATCAAGGTTAAGATAAAGCCTGGCTTCGATCTTGAATACATAAAAGCTGTACGTAATGAATTTCCTGAGATTGAGTTGCAGGTTGATGCAAACTCAGCTTATACCCTTGATGATATCGATCTCTTTAAAAAGTTAGATAACTACGATTTAGCTTTAATTGAGCAACCTCTAGGTTGTGAAGACATCATTGATCATGCCGCGTTGCAAAAGAAACTGAAAACTCCTATCTGCCTTGATGAGAGTATTGATTCATTAGATGACGCAAGACAGGCAATAGACATCGGTGCTTTAAAGATTATTAACATTAAGGTCTCCCGAGTAGGTGGTTTAGCTAACGCTAAAGCAATTCATGATTATGCTAAAGAGCATGGAGTAGGTGTATGGTGTGGCTCTATGTTAGAGTCTGGTATCGGTCAGGCTCATAACCTTGCTATAGCATCACTTGATAACTATCGCTACTCAAATGACATCATGTCATCGACCTGTTACTTAAGTGATGACATTATCAAGCCTCAGATTGAAATTGGTAAAGACTCCTTTATCACAATACCTGAGCGCGAGGGTATTGGTTATGATATTGATTTTGAGAAACTTCAAAAATACACCTTTAAACTAGAGCATTTTGATTTTTAAGAAGGTTTTATGAGCAAGAGCTTAGTAAATGCAATTGAAAATCTTGAGGATTATGTAAAGAAACTTGAAACTGTTGTGAATATTGATTCAGGTACTACAGATACACAAGGTGTAACAAAAGTTGCCAAGCAGTTTGTACAGTGGTTTTCTGATATTGGATTTTATGCAGAGGAAGTTACCTTTGACGATGTAGTAGGACATGGTGTCTTTGCAACTAATGATAAAAATGTATCGCATTATGATCTGTTGCTCTCAGGTCACATTGATACAGTATTTGCTCATGGTACTGCAAAAGAAAGACCATTCAGACGAGAAGGTAACTTAGCCTATGGTCCTGGTGTTGCCGACATGAAAGATGGTGATCTTATCATCTTGTGGGGACTTACTAAGGCTCTTGTAAACGGTACTTTAGAAGGTAAAAAGGTAGCTGTAGTGCTAAATCCTGATGAGGAGACAGGTTCTACTCATTCATCAGAGTTTATAGACAGCATTGCTAAAAAGTCTGACTATGCACTTATCTTTGAAGGCAGTGAGGAGATTGATAATTTTACAGAAGCTCGTAAAGGCATTTCTCATATTGATATCTTTTTAAAGGGCAGGGGAGCACATGCTGGCTTCTGTCCTGAGAAAGGTCGTTCTGCTATTAACGCAATGGCAAACTGTATTCAAAGGATCAATGCTTTAGCTAACGAGAACGTTACTGTAAACTTTGGTGTCCTAAAAGGTGGTACGATTGCTAATGCTATCGCTGAAGACTGCTATGCCAGAATCGATGTACGATTTTGGAATAATGAGCAGTGGGAGGATTTCTTAGCTAAGTTTAAGCATGAATTTGAAATACCTTTTGGTCAGGATATTCAAGCAAGCTATAAGATTTTACTTGTAAATCCTGCCATGGTGGTTACAGAAAAGACTGCTAAATTAAAAGAAATTGTTACCAAAGCTTTAACAAAATTCAGCATCACTCCAAAATTCATAAGATCAGGTGGTGTGTCTGATGGTAATCATATCAGCAATACTCTAACACCTGTATTAGATACTTTTGGTGGACGTGGTGGTGAATGTCACACCACTCGTGAATGGCTTGATTTAACCTCAGTTGAGCCTAGAGCAGAGCTTTTAGTTGAAATTCTAAAACAGTTGTAACTGTAAAATATACTTATCATAAAATAAGAACTCTCTTTACTAAACTAAAGGGAGTTTTTTATGTCAAATTTTTGGTTAATTTTCTTATAGCCTAAGGCTATCGTTTAACATCATTATATAGTATATGTTTTTTGTTGAAATCTCTTTTTCGGACGATTAGTATTTAAAACATAGAAAGTCGATAGGAATTATAAACAACGACTTCTTCAAGGTTTTAATTAGTTTTAAAGCTAGATAAAGATAAAAAATCTAGTTCTAGCACATCAAGTTTTAGTAAATAAAAAGAGGAACAGAAAATGTCATACAAGTTTGAAACTTTACAGTTACACGTAGGCCAGGAACAGGCAGATCCTGCAACTGATTCAAGAGCAGTGCCTATTTACCAGACTACTTCATACGTATTCCACAATTCACAGCATGCAGCTGACCGTTTCGGTTTACGTGATGCTGGTAACATCTACGGTCGTTTAACCAATTCAACTCAAGATGTTTTAGAAAAGAGAATCGCAGCTCTAGAAGGTGGTGTTGCAGCTCTAGCAGTAGCATCTGGTGCAGCAGCAATTTCTTATACCATCGAAGCATTAGCTGCAAACGGTGGTCACATCGTAGCTCAGAAGACCATTTACGGTGGTAGCGCTAACTTATTAGAGCACACTCTGCCTGGTTTAGGTATCACAACAACTTTCGTTGATGCACATGACTTAAGCGCTGTTGAAGGTGCAATTCAGGAAAACACCAGAGCAATCTATATTGAGACTTTAGGTAACCCAAACAGTGATATTCCTGATATCGATGCTATCGCAGCTATCGCTCACAAACACAACTTACCATTAGTAGTTGATAACACCTTCGGTACTCCATACTTAATTCGTCCTATCGAGCACGGTGCTGATATCGTAGTTCACTCAGCAACCAAGTTCATAGGCGGTCATGGTACAACCTTAGGCGGTATCATCGTAGATTCAGGTAAATATGATTGGAAGAAGAGCGGTAAATTCCCAGGTATTGCAGCTCCTAACCCAAGCTATCACGGTATCTCATTTGCAGAAGCTGTAGGCCCTGCTGCCTTTGTAACTTACATTAGAGCAATCCTATTAAGAGATACTGGTGCTACTATCTCTCCATTCAATGCTTTCTTACTGTTACAAGGTGTTGAGACTCTATCTTTAAGATTAGACCGTCACATCTACAATACCAAGAAAGTTGTAGAGTACTTATCAAAGCATCCTAAGGTAGAGAAGGTAAATCACCCATCATTAAAGGATCATCCAGATCATGCTTTATATGAGAAGTATTTCCCTAACGGTGGCGCTTCAATCTTTACCTTTGAGATTAAAGGTGGAGTAAAAGAAGCCTTCAAGTTCATTGATAACTTAAAGATCTTCTCACTACTTGCAAACGTAGCTGATGTAAAGAGCTTGGTAATTCACCCTGCTACAACTACTCACTCACAGTTAACTGAAGAAGAGTTATTAGCAGCTGGTATTAAGAACAATACCATCAGATTATCAATCGGTACTGAGCACGTTGATGATCTGATTGCAGATCTTGACCAGGCATTCAACGCTTAGTTTGAAAAGATAGTTTAGATAAGCAAAAAATAATCCTCTCAAGCAAAAGTTTGGGAGGATTTATTTTTTTAGGATCTGACTAAAAAGTAAGTCCCTAAAGGTAAACTAATCTTATAGATTAGTTCTGCTCGAACATTGCTGAGATAGACTCTTCGTTGTTAATACGACGAATTGCTTCAGCTAACATAGGAGCTAGAGTTAACTGACGGAAGCTCTTTAACTTCTTGAAGTTATCGCGAGCAGGAACTGAGTCAGATACTACTAAATGATCTAAAGCAGACTCTGATACATTCTTATAAGCATCACCTGATAGTACAGCGTGAGTACCATAAGCGGTAACAGACTTAGCACCACGCTCTTTTAGAGCAGCAGCTGCCTTACATAAGGTTCCACCAGTATCGATGATGTCATCAACGATAATACAATCTCTGTCCTTTACTTCACCGATTAGGTTCATAACCTCAGATACGTTAGGACGTGGACGACGCTTATCAATGATTGCAATGTCAGCGTTATTTAATAACTTAGCAATTGCACGAGCGCGAACCACACCACCCATATCTGGTGATACAACGCAAGGATTCTTTAAGTTTAAGGTTAACATGTCTTCAACAAAGATCTGGCTTGAGAAGCAGTTATCTACAGGTACATCAAAGAAGCCCTGGATCTGCTCAGCATGAAGATCAACTGTTAATACACGGTCAACACCAACTGATGATAAGAAGTCAGCTACTACCTTAGCAGTGATAGGTACACGAGCTGAACGAAGACGTCTGTCCTGACGAGCATAACCGAAGTAAGGAATTACAGCGGTAATACGACCTGCAGATGCACGACGTAGAGCATCGATCATAACGATAAGCTCCATTAAGTTGTCATTTGTAGGTGCACAGGTAGACTGGATGACGAAGATATCGCAACCACGTACGTTCTCATTGATCTGTACGTGAACTTCTCCATCAGAAAAACGGTCAACAGTTGCATTGCCAAGTCTAGTGTATAGACGGTCAGCGATTTTTTTAGCTAAGTCCGGTGTTGCATTTCCGGCAAACAGCTTCATATCAGCCATAAGATGAGTGATCCTGATTGATTTGACATAAAAAGAAATTGAGCTTTAAGTGCTTCTTAAAGCTAGGCGTATTTTAAAACTTTTAATCACATCGATAAAGGGATAATTTAGCTTTTTAC
>JBNMJE010000009.1:0-38405 GCA_050873645.1 Succinivibrio sp.
CGACATGAACTGTCTAAATATTGAGGATTAACAAATGAGCTTTGAGTCAGAAAAGCCTTTTAATGATTTCCAACACTTTGCACGTGGTATTCGTCGTAGTGGTGATTTCACAATTAATGAATCAAATCTTTTAGAGCAGTGCGGTACTGCTATGATGGAGCTTTACAAGGGCACTCGCAAACCAAAGACTCCAGAAGAAAAAGAGTTTGTAAAGCAGATCACTTCTGATGATGTAATCACTGATCGCAATGCAAAGATCTTCAAGAAATACTTACAGGTTATTCAGCCTCGTCATTTACACCGTCTGTGCTCAGTTGGTAATGATGAAGACATCAATAACGGCTTTATGGGCGGTAGCTCATCATCTGATGAGTCAGCTTTAGACTAAGATTTAAACTTAGCTTAAGTCCGTTATTTAAAGAAACCTCGTTTTATAACGAGGTTTTTTATTTTGAAGACTTTTCAAATCTCCTACACTTCTTGTTCTCAAGAGCTTATAGCTCCTGATTTAAATATGATCTAATTTTCCCCAAAATGCTGTTGTCTTCTTGTTTACTCTTATCATAACTTTCAAAGTCATAGTTTTGATAGAACTTCTTTTCAATTTCTAATCTTTTAATCATCATTTGCTTTTCAATGATATCTCTTTGTATTTTTAAGCTATCGTTACTGTCTACTTTCATATCAATCTCATCCCTTTTAATCTCAAGTTTTCCATACTCAATGACATCATTAAACTCTTCAATTAAGTTTGCAAAAACAGCTTTAATCTTAGAGTCACTCATTTTTTCATTCTTACTGTTAATAAGAACAATATTGTCATTTAAAAAAGCTTTTAAATCGTCTTTTCCAATTACAAAACGAGCTTTGCCTGGATTCTTACTGTCAGTTGCGACAGTTGCTTTTAACTTGCCACTTTTAATCAGACGACGTAAGGTCCATTCAGGGATATTTGTAAAATCAGAAATATCCTTTACAGAATATTCATCTGCACTCAGGATTGAGTTGTTACTGTCCTCACCGTGTGAGTCCTTTAGGACACCTTGAGCGTTGACTGAAAGTAATTTCTGCTCTGAGTCATGAGCTTCTTTTAAGTCTTTTGACTTTTCTAATACTCTCTTTGCTAATTCTATAAATGTTTCCATGATAGCTGCCTTTAAAGTAAATCAATTCCATTTAAACACATTTTCATACTTTAAATATACACTAAACAATCAATTAAATAAACAGTAAATATACAATTATATAAACACTGTATCTATAATCTTAAAAACAAAAATAAAAAAGGCCTGTTTTCCTTTTGAAAAACAGACCTTTTTTAGGTTATTGCTTAGCTTCAAACAGCTACAATCGCAATATAAGCAGCAGCTACAGCCAGCAACACCACAATTGATAAAGACATCTTAGCAATGGCAGCTACTAAAGCTACAGCAGTACCGATGTAAGCTGCGTACTGATTGTTATCAATACAGTAGAACACACCTGGGAATACTAGTGCTGTAAGTGCTGTATATGGCACAAGATCCAAAAATCTCTGCCAGTAAGGTGACAGCTCTAACTTAGAAATGAAAAGAGCAGGAATACTTCTTATAGGATAAGTCATTAAAAATGACAGAAGTACAATTGAAATATAATACTTGCTATCCATTAGTTTGCTCCTTTCTCTTCAGTTTTTACTTCAACTTTTGCTTCAGCATTTACAGGCTCTTTATCATTACTATCAGTATTGCTATCTGTCTTTGGCTTGTTATCTGTAAAGAAAGCTCCAATTAAAGAGCAGATAATAATGGTACTTAGAATTGCCCAGCAACTGTCCATTACCTGTGATAAAGCAATATTTAAGATTGCAGCACAAATAACAATTACTAAAAGCTTGTTATTGCTCTTTGCAGCTGGAACTACAATTGCTATAAACAAAGCATATAAAGCAATGTTCATAGCTTGGATCAGGTTTACAGGTAAATAATTGGTTGCAAAAGCACCGATTACAGCACCTGATACCCAAGCACACCATGAAACTAAAAACAGACCTGCAAAATATGAAGAGCTAATAAGTTCCTTTTTAGCAGTAGTAAAGATCGCAAAAGGCTCATCTGTAATAAAGTGTGAGAAGAATGCTCTTCTTACATTGCTCAATTTATCAAAACGAGCAAATACACAGGTACTCATAATGAAGTATCTGAAGTTTAAAATAATTAGACCAATACAGATTGCAACTAGGCTTGCACAGTCTTTTGCTGAGGTTACAGCAAAGAACTGACCTGATCCGCTATAGCAGATCATTGACATTAAAATGGTCTCAAAATCAGAGTAACCAGACTGCTTTGCCATTACCGCACAAGCAGTACCTACAGATAGGTAGCCTAGACAAATAGGGATAGAATGACGGGCACCTAACAGAAATAAATTCTTATTTAACACTTTTCTTACCAGATATATGTTCAAAAGCTTGTAAGCTCAATATAACATCTCTAAAACACTTTGCTTTTGGCTAACTAACAGAGCATCTAAACTAGCTGTTTATAATGAAGCAGTTTCTAAACAAGTTTCTAAAACAACAGTTATCTAAACAAATAGTTTCTACTTAATTTACGTAAGCAAATTAAGTAAACTAACTGCACGTGCTTTATTAGATTTACAACCTTTTATATAGATAACCAATTTATATGGAAAATCAATACTTGGTTATTTAAGATTGTTTTTTAGAGAATGCACAATTATGCACCAAATTAGGCTAAAAGTATATTAGAATTGCCAGAAGTATTTTGTGCTCATATTATTATGCTTTAACTTTCGTTTTTAATTTTTGGATTTTGTATTTATTAAAATGGAAAATTTAGATATAGCTAAATTCGGCGGTACCTCTGTTGGTAATTTTGATGCAATGACATCAAGCTACAAGGTAGTTGTCGGCAATAAAAACTCACGTATTGTAGTTATCTCAGCCTGCTCAGGCGTTACTAATCTGTTAGTAGAACTAGCATCTGGCAAATGCAGCGATTCAAAAATTAACGAAATTATTGAAAAACTGCGTGATATCCACGAACAGATCATTATTCATTTAGAGAATCAGCATGAGCTTCGTAACTACATCGAAGGTCATTTAAAAGAAATCAAAGAACAGACTCTTTTAGCAAATAAAGGTACTAACGATCAGCTAACTGACAGCATCGTATCTCACGGTGAGTTAATGTCATCATACCTGTTTGTAGCTTTATTTAAGCACTATGGTACCGATGCACAGTGGTTTGATGTTCGTTCAGTAATGCGTACTGACTCAAAATTCAGCTGCGCAAAGCCTGTTTGTGAAGAAATCAAAGTTTTAGCTCATGATAAGTTATTACCACTTATCAATGACAAGACCATCATCATTACCCAAGGCTTTATCGGTTCTAACACCTTAGGTGAGACCACAACCTTAGGCCGTGGTGGTTCAGATTACACCGCAGCTTTATTAGGTGAAGCTTTAGGTGTTGCAACTATTTCTATCTGGACTGACGTAGCAGGTGTATTCACTACCGATCCTCGCGTAGTAAAGACTGCAAAACCAATTCCAGAGTTAACCTATATTGAAGCTGCTGAAATGGCAAACTTCGGTGCTAAGGTTTTACACCCATCAACCATGATCCCTGCTGTAAGACAGGAGATCCCTATCTTTGTTGGTTCTTCAAAAGAGCCTGAAAAGGGTGGTACCTGGGTACGTCCTGTAACCAAGTCAGAGCCAAACTTCAGAGCTTTAGCATTGCGTAAGAACCAGACTTTAATCGTTTTATCATCACCTGTTATGGTTGGTGCTACTGGCTTCTTAGCAAATGTATTCTCAGTATTTGCAAAGTACAATCACTCAATTGATCTTGTATCAACTTCAGAGATTTCTATTGCCGTTACCATCGATGCTGGTACTACCACTTCAGGTAAGGCTGAGATCAGCGAGAACATGTTAAATGAGCTTCGTCAGTTCTGCCACGTTAAGGTTGAGACCGGTCTGCCACTTATTGCCATTATCGGCAACAGAATGTCAGAGAATTCTGGTGTTATCACCAAGGCTTTTGATGCTATCAACAAGTTCTCTGTAAGAATGATCTGCTACGGTGCATCACGTCACAACTTATGCTTCCTTCTAAAGGATGGCGATACTACTGAAGCATTAAATGAGCTTCACAAGCAGTTATTAGAAGACTAATTCAGTAACTGGCACATCAATTGCATCTCTCATATTCTAATGTGAGAGATGTATTCTTAAATATTCAAAATTTTCTCTCTAAAGATTAAAGTTACACTCCCCTGTGCCGTTATAAGGTTATAGAGGTGGGCGTTTAGCCTATAATATAAGTAGGTTAATTTAGAGGTTCAAAAATGTCATCATCAACATCAATTACTAGTTCTGGTGTAGGTTCAGGCACAGACTTTGAGAGCATCATTTCTGCGTCAGTATCTGCCAAGAAACAGCAGTACGAGAAACGTACTACTACACGTAAGGGTGAAGCTGAGATCGAAAGAGACGGTCTTAATACCTTAAAGAGTGCTATGAGCACCTTCAAGGATGCTTGTGATAAGCTGACCGAAAAGAATTCGATGAATACTCATGCTATCACTACCACTCAGAATAAAGACAATACCTGTTTTACCGTAACTGGTGAATCAGACTGTTCTAATACTAACTTTGATTTAGCTGTAACTCAGTTAGCTAAAGCAGAGTCTGTAACTCAGCAGTTCAAGACCGCTGACGGTTTTAAGAACAGCTTCTCAGCAGGTAAAATCACCATCGATTTAGGTCCTGAGACCTACAAAGATGACGATGGTATTGAACAGACTCGTGAGAGAACCTTCTCTGTAGATATTCAGGAAGGTGATACCTTAGAGTTAATTCGTAAGCGTATCAATCAGAACGATTATGACTTAAACGTAGGTTTAATTAAGACTGAAGACGGTTATTCTTTATCCATCACCTCTGGCTCTACCGGTAAAGATACCTCTAATCTTAAGATCACTACAGAGTCTACAGATTCAGCCGATCATGACTCATTAAATGTATTTAATTTCGATCCTAGTGCAGAAACTACTACCGAAACTGATGACACCGGTATGGAGCACAAGGTATCAGCATCTGGCTCTAAATGGTCTTACCAAGAAGGTAAAGATGCTTGGATTGAAGTTGATGGTCATAAGGTTACAAGTCATACCAATAAGTTTGATGACAACCAGATCTCTGGTTTAAGCGTAACTGTAAGTCAGTTAACCAAAGATTCAAATGGTAACTTTACAACTTACAACGTGGACGTTTCAACTGATGACGATGCTGCTAAGAATAAGATGCAGGAATTCGTTGATGCATACAATACTTTAATGTCATCAATGGATACTCTTTATAAGAGAAACTCTTATTCAGACGGTGAGAATCAGTACGATGGTGGTGACTTAGCTGGTGACTCTCAGTTAAAGTCAATTCAGAACACCTTACAGACCATGGTTGTAAGATTTACTAAAGAGAATACTGGTAAATCAATCTTTGACTGCGGTCTTGAGTACAAAAAGGATGGTACCCTATCACTTGATTCTGATGCCTTCAAGAAGTCAATTGATAACTCCTTCAACTCTGTTGTAAGCTTGTTTACAGATAGTGATGACGGCTTAATCAAGCAGTTATCAGACTATGTAAAAGATTACACTCAGACAGGTGGTATCTTATCAGAGCGTATCGAGAACGTTGAAAGCGAAATCGATGATTGGGAACAGAAGATTAGTGATAATGAAGAAAAACTTGAAAAGTATGAAGCTTCATTACGTACTAAATACGGTAACCTTGACTCATTGATGTCAAGCTACAATACTTCTCTATCATACATTTCATCAATTCTTGGAAGCTAGTAGCTTTCAGGGAGGAAAAGGCAGCCTAGGCTGCCTTTTTTGTTGTCCACGATTTTAAAATTACTCGTTTTAAATTCAAATTATCAAGTACGAAAAAGCCCCGCATTTGCGGGGCTTACTTTTACCTAATTAAATCAGAAAGAGTTAATTAGAAATCCTTCTCTAAAGAACCAGCTGAACCTAAACGGTCAAAAGCTTCCTGTAGACGAGTGATCATAGACTCCTGGCCCTTACGTAACCAAACACGTGGGTCATAGAACTTCTTGTTAGGAACATCTGGATCGGTACCGTCGCCTAACTGAGCCTGTAAACGGTTCTCGTTAGCCTTGTAGTACTCTAAGATACCATCCCAAGTTGCCCACTGAGTATCGGTATCGATGTTCATCTTGATAACACCGTATGATACTGACTCACGGATTTCCTGCTCGGTTGAGCCTGAACCACCGTGGAATACTAGGTTGATTGGCTTGTCGGTAGGAGTGTTGAACTTCTCGTGAACGTACTTCTGTGAATCACGTAAGATGGTAGGCTTTAACTTAACGTTACCTGGCTTGTAAACACCGTGTACGTTACCGAATGAAGCAGCGATTGTGAAGTTTGGAGAAATCTTTGATAACTCCTCGTATGCATATGCTACGTCTTCTGGCTGAGTATATAATGCTGACTCGTCCTTATCTGAATTATCAACACCATCTTCCTCACCACCGGTGCAGCCTAACTCTAACTCTAGAGTCATGCCAATCTTTGACATACGCTCTAAGTACTTGCAACATAGAGCAACGTTATCCTTTAATGACTCTTCTGATAAATCGATCATGTGTGATGAGAATAATGGCTCACCGTGCTCTGCATAGTACTTCTCACCAGCGTCTAATAGACCGTCGATCCATGGAAGTAACTTCTTAGCGCAGTGGTCAGTGTGAACTACTACAGGAACACCGTAGTACTCAGCAACGTTACGTGCGTGTAAAGCGCCTGAAATAGCACCTAAAATAGCTGCGCCCTGTGGACGGTCAACTTTCATGCCCTTACCAGCGATGAATGATGCACCACCGTTTGAGAACTGTACCATTACTGGTGACTTAGCCTTTGCACCTGCTTCGATAACAGCATTGATTGAATCAGTACCAACGCAGTTTACTGAAGGGAATGCGAAACCATTCTCACGAGCAAAAGCGAATAACTTCTGTAAATTCTCACCGGTAACAACACCTGGCTTTACAATATCAAGAATCTTAGTCATAAGATTATCTACCTGTAAATTAAAATATGAATTAAAAAAATCTAAATTTAAATGCCAGCAACTTATGGCTGGCATTTATGAGCAATTATTCTGCTGCTCTCTTCTCTAGGATCTCAACAGCTGGTAACTTCTTACCCTCAACGAACTCAAGGAAAGCACCACCACCAGTAGAGATGTAAGAAATCTTATCAGTTACACCGAACTTCTGGATTGAGTTGATGGTATCACCACCACCTGCAACTGAGAAAGCATCTGAGTTAGCAATAGCATCAGCCATTGACTTAGTACCAGCAGCGAACTGATCGAACTCGAATACACCAACAGGGCCATTCCATAGGATGGTCTTTGCGTTCTTGATAACTTCGTTGATGTTAGCCATTGACTTAGGACCTAAGTCGAAGATCATATCGTCGTCAGCAACATCCTTTAAGTCCTTAGTAACAGCTGGGGTCTTCTCATCGAACTCTTTACCAACTACTACGTCAACGAACTCAGGAATGTGAGTCTTTGAAGCTAATTCTTTAGCAGTATCGATTAAGTCATTCTCGCATAGAGACTTACCAACTTTGTGACCTGCAGCTGCGATGAAGGTGTTAGCAATACCACCACCAACGATTAACTGATCGCAAACCTTTAATAGGCTGTTTAATACAGGTAACTTGGTTGAAACCTTAGAACCACCAACGATAGCAACCATAGGACGAGCTGGATTATCCATTGCCTTACCTAAAGCTTCTAACTCAGCAGCTAATAGAGGACCTGCACATGCTACTGGAGCAAACTGAGCTACACCGTAGGTTGTAGCCTGTGCACGGTGAGCAGTACCGAAAGCATCCATTACGAATACGTCGCATAATGCAGCGTATTTCTTTGATAGGTCTTCAGCGTTCTTCTTCTCACCCTTGTTGAAACGGCAGTTCTCAAGAACAACTACTTCACCTTCGTTAACTTCAACGCCGTTTAAGTAATCTTTCTCTAAACGAACTTTTACACCATTAAGCTTGGTTGCAATGTAATCTGCAACAGGCTTTAATGAGAACTCCTCAGCATAAACGCCTTCCTCTGGACGGCCTAAGTGAGAAATTACCATTACCTTAGCGCCCTTCTCAAGAGCTAACTTAATTGTAGGTAATGTAGCCATAATACGCTTGTCTGATGCAACCTTGCCATCCTTTAAAGGCACGTTAAGATCTGCACGAATAAGTACACGCTTGCCCTTTAAATCAAGGTCGGCCATCTTTAAAATTGCCATAGTTCGTTTTCCTCTTATAAAATCGTCTTTGTTAGACTTAAACTAAGCTTTTAACAACTCATAATTTTATCACATGTTTAAAACTTTTCAATTTTTACCGTCGATTTTTGGTATTTTTGAAACATATTTTCAACATGTGTTTTTAAGGTACATTTTATGATTGTGCCTTATGTAAAAAGTAAACCTCAGCAGTGCAAAAATTTAAGCCTTTTTAAGTTAAATTTTGAGCACTAAAAAGGCTGGACCGCTTTTGCGGTTACCAGCCTTAATTAAACTAGTTTGCTTTTAAAAGTATCAACTATTACTTGATAACTTTCTTAGCAGCAGCTACTACGTTCTCAACAGTGAAGCCGTACTTCTTGAACAGCTGAGCAGCTGGAGCTGATGCACCGTAGTGGTCTAAGCATACGGTTGTACCATCTAAGCCAACATACTTGAACCAGGTTGTTGACATAGCAGCTTCAACAGCAACACGAGCACGAACAGCCTTTGGAAGAACTGACTCTTTGTACTCTTCTGACTGACGGTCGAATACGTCGGTGCTTGGCATTGAAACAACACGTGCCTTCTTGCCTTCCTTTGCTAACTCTTCAGCTGCATGGAATGCTAAAGCAACCTCAGAACCTGTTGCCATTAAGATTACATCAGGAGTACCATCGCAATCCTTTAATACGTAACCGCCCTTAGCAATGTTATCAACCTGCTCCTGAGTACGTGGCATCTGCTCTAGGGTCTGACGTGACAGAATGATTGCGCTAGGACCATCCTGACGCTCAATCATATTTGCCCATGCAGCACCTGACTCAACCATATCACATGGACGCCACTCATCGAAGTTAGGTAGAACACGTAATGAAGCGATCTGCTCGATAGGCTCGTGGGTAGGACCATCCTCACCAACACCGATTGAATCGTGGGTGAATACGAACAATGTAGGGATCTTCATTAAAGCAGCCATACGCAGAGCATTCTTTGCGTAGTCTGAGAAGATTAAGAAGGTACCACCATATGGACGGAAGCCACCATGTAACAGCATACCGTTCATAGCAGCGCACATTGCGAACTCACGAACACCCCAGTGGATGTAGTTACCATCTAAGTGACCTGGTAAGATTTCCTTAGATTCTTTGTTCATGGTTAAGTTTGAAGGAGCTAAGTCAGCTGAACCGCCAACTAACTCTGGTAATAATGAACCGAAGAAGTCTAGAGCAATCTGACCTGCCTTACGAGTTGCAACCTTAGGATCTTCATTATGCTGTAATGAATCAACCCAAGCCTTTGCCTTTGCCTTGAAATCAACTGGTAACTTACCTGAAATACGACGCTCAAACTCTGAAGCTAACTCTGGGTACTGAGCCTTGTATTTAGCAAATAATGAATTCCAGTCACCTTCTAACTTAGCGCCCTTCTGAGTAGCATCCCACTCTTTGTAGATCTCTGAAGGGATCTCGAATGGACCATACTTCCAACCTAAAGCAGCCTTGGTTGCAGCGATTTCTTCATCACCTAAAGGAGCACCGTGTGATGCTGCAGTACCAGCTTTCTTAGGAGAACCAAAGCCGATGGTGGTAGGACAAATAATGATTGATGGACGATCAGTATCAGCCTTAGCTAATTCGATAGCAGCACGAACCTGCTCACCGTCGTTACCATTCTTAACTTCGATTACCTGCCAACCGTAACCTTCAAAACGCTTCTTGGTATCATCAGCAAACCAGCCCTTTACAGAACCGTCAATTGAAATACCGTTTGAATCGTATAAAGCAATCAGTTTGCCTAAACCTAAGGTACCTGCTAATGAGCAAGCTTCATGAGAAATACCTTCCATTAAGCAGCCATCGCCCATGAATACATAGGTGTAGTGGTCAACGATATCAAAACCATCACGGTTGAATTCTCCAGCTAACATACGCTCAGCCATTGCCATACCAACAGCGTTAGCTAAACCCATACCTAGAGGACCTGTGGTAGTCTCAACACCTGGAACCTCACCGTGCTCTGGGTGACCTGGAGTCTTAGAACCTAACTGACGGAAGTTCTTTAAATCGTCAATTGATAAATCATAGCCAGTTAAGTGAAGCAGAGAATAGATAAGCATTGAAGCGTGACCGTTTGATAGCACGAAACGATCGCGGTTTGCCCAGTTAGGGTTCTTTGGATTATGGTGTAAGAAACCTCTCCATAATGCCTCTGCCATATCAGCCATACCCATAGGTGCACCTGGGTGACCTGACTTAGCCTTCTGAACACCGTCCATGCTTAATGCACGTAGAGCATTAGCTAACTCTCTGTAATTTGCCATAAAAACTCCTCAGAAATAAGAAATCAAAAAACTTGTCCACTAAAAATAAGCTTGCCTTTGTCGATGGTAATTTCTGTTACCAGAGAATCCTTATCCTCTCCTAACATTCTGCCACCAACTTTTTTGACAAACTCATGACCAAAATCATTCATATGGTCAAACTTGACATCAAATTTACCTTTAACTGATGCCAAATTATTAGATATACCATCTTCAGACTTTGGAGCTAAAACCTCACCCTTTGCAGTGGCTCTGTAAATTAACTTGCCACTTTCGGTATCCTGATTGACATCAAACGATGATTCGATGACTGATACCTGTAAATAGTCTTTGTTAGTAAAACTATTTAGAGAATTTGGATTTAACACCACGTCAGTCCAAGATCTCAGTTTCTTTGCCATCAGGTAAGAACTTAAATTCTTAATCTTTCCCTTCACCATACCCACACCTGAACGGGTATCAGCAATGGAGACTACGTCAATATCAAAGTCTCCTGTGGAACGGACTTTTGGAACATTAAGTTCTATATCAAAACTTTTTAACTGCCCTAAAAACTCATCATCAATTACAAGACCGCTTGCATATAATCTTGCGTTCTTAGGGATCTGAAATCTATCCCCTTCTGAGTATGAGCTTAAAAAGAAAATCTTATCAGCGCTCAAACCTGGGATATACAGATTTCTGCATTCAACAGCTAATAAAAGCTGTCTTAAAAAATTACGACTGAATAAAAAGTGCACATCAAGATCTGGTGTCATTCCATGAATATCTTTTAGGACACCTAAATCCTTTACGTATTTTGTGTACTTGCCTTTTACGTCAGCTTCTAAGCTTATTGCAAAAGGTAATAAACGCACATGCATTCTACCTTTTGCGGTACTGTTCTCATCTAAGATCATCTTTCTTACTAAAAGACGCTCGACGACCTTATTGAAATCAAAATCGGCATCCATGGTTAAAAAGCCATGATCGATTTTTACAGGAACATCATAAACTTTATCTGTTCCGGCAAAGCTTATCTCTACAAAACCTCTCTGTGAAAACAGATCTTTTTGTTTTGGTATATATCTTAGGGAAATTTTGTAGAGAAAAACTCCAGACTGGAATTTACTGTACAGAAGTTTATTACACCGTCGCAGTGCCGCTTCCATACCTGTTTGCGAGTACGAAGAAACAATCGTTACACCTGATATCCACACTCCGAGGATGAAAGCCATCAGAGCTAAACAACATGCTGCAAACTTTTTCTTCATTAATCAAAGCCTAAATTATTCATTGTGGGCTTAATTTTACCCAACAAGCAGACTTAAAACAACAAAAAAGGCAACAAAAAATGTCGACCTTGCGGTCGACACTTTGTTTAATTAACCAAACACTTTCTTGTAGTCAGCCTGGAATTTAGCGATACCCTGATCGGTTAATGGATGGTGGATCATGGTCTCGATAACCTTGTAAGGAACAGTTGCAATATCAGCACCTGCTAGAGCGCACTGTAATACGTGGATTGGGTTACGTACTGAAGCGCAAATGATCTGTGCATCGATATTGTTGATTGAGAACATGTCAGAAATAGTACGGATTAAGTCTAAGCCGTCTTCTGAAATATCGTCTAAACGACCGATAAATGGTGAAACGTAAGTAGCACCTGCACGTGCAGCTAATAAAGCCTGGTTAGCTGAGAAGATTAAGGTAATGTTGGTCTTAATACCTTCTTTCTTACACTGATGGCAAGCCTTTAAGCCTTCAGCTGTCATAGGGATCTTTACAACCATGTTTGGATGGATTGCAGCAATCTCACGAGCTTCTTTCATCATACCTTCAAAGTCTAAGGTTGTAGGCTTAACTTCACCTGAGATAGGACCATCAACAATTGAAGTAATTTCCTTGATAACCTCTTTGAAATCCAAGCCCTCTTTAGCAATTAAAGATGGATTGGTGGTTACACCACAAATAACACCTAAGTCATTAGCTTTGCGAATGTCTTCTACATTTGCTGTGTCAATAAAAAAGCGCATGGTATCTCCTTTGCAGATTTTATCTATTACGTGAAAACTTTTTATGTTTTAATTGTAGATCAAAACTACTCCGCAAACGTTTACAATAGTTTAATTCTGTGACGTCATTCTATATTTTTCTAATATTTATTTGTTTTATAACATTTTTATTTTCAATTTTAAAAAAGCGAACTAAATCTTACTAAATAATTTTGCAGAGATTTTCGTAATTTATTTCAAATAATATTAATCCCACATTTTTATTTTTAATTAATCCCATATTTATTCAATTTAATTTCACTAAATTTCAATAAGTTACATATAAAATCAAAAATAAATGTTTTTAAGAAGTTTTAATTTATTTTTTAAAGTATATAATCATCCTCAGTTAATTTAATTTTAGAGGACAGACTTTATGTCAAGATTATTTACCTCAGAGTCCGTATCAGAAGGACATCCAGACAAAATCTGTGACCAAGTGTCAGACGCAATCTTAGATGCAATCCTAGCTCAGGATAAAGATGCACACGTAGCTTGCGAAACTTTAGTAAAAACCGGTTTAATTTTAGTTGCAGGTGAAGTTACAACTTCTGCAAACGTAGACTTTGAAGCAATTGCACGTAAAACTGTCTGTGACATCGGTTATGACAATTCAGAGGTTGGCTTTGATGGTCATTACTGCGCATTCTTAAATGGTTTAGGTAAACAGTCACCTGATATCAATCAGGGTGTTTCAAGAGCTTTACCTGAAGATCAGGGTGCAGGCGATCAGGGCTTAATGTTCGGATTTGCAACAAACGAAACTGAACACTTAATGCCAGCTGCTATTACCTATGCTCATGAGCTTGTAAAGAAACAGGCTACCTTACGTCGTAACGGTTCAATCTCATGGTTACGTCCTGATGCTAAGAGCCAGGTTACAATCGCTTACAATGATGACGGTTCAGTTGATCATATTGATACTATCGTTTTATCAACACAACATGATCCTGATGTAACTCAGGAAACTGTTCATGAAGCAGTATACGAAGAGATCATCAAGAAAGTAATTCCTGCAAACCTGTTACGTAAAGACACCAAGATCTTTATCAACCCAACCGGCCGTTTCGTTATCGGTGGTCCTGTAGGTGATGCTGGTGTTACCGGTAGAAAGATCATTGTTGATACTTACGGTGGTGCTGCTCGTCACGGTGGTGGTGCTTTCTCAGGTAAGGATCCTTCAAAGGTTGACAGATCAGCAGCTTATGCTGCTCGTTATGTAGCAAAGAACATTGTTGCAGCAGGTTTAGCTAAGAAAGCAGAAGTTCAAGTATCTTACGCTATCGGTGTTGCTCAGCCAGTTTCAGTATCTGTTAATACCTTTGGTACTGGTAAGGTTGATGATGAGAAGATCGCAAGAGCAATTCCTCAAGTTTTCGACTTACGCCCTTACGGCTTAATCAAGCAGTTAGATCTGTTAAGACCTATCTACTTAAAGACTGCAACTTATGGTCACTTTGGTCGTCCAAGCTTCAGCTGGGAGCAGACTAACAAGGTTGATGACTTATTACAGGCTGTTAAGTAATAAGTTAAAAGTCTAACTTAAGTTTAAATAAGAAAGGCTCCTTCCGGAGCCTTTCTTGTTTTAAACGAATCGAGCTTTGTTATAACTTTACTTTCTGAGCTAGTACACTTACAGATTCATCGTTTAAAGAGTTGTTCTCAACACCTTTGATGATGTCTTCTTTTGAGTATTTATCCTCAGGATATACCACTACCACTGCAAGATCACCGTCTTGTAAGAAGTTCTTCTCACCATACTCGGTGTAACGGGTAGCACCTACAGATACCATTACCTTTTCAGGGTATCCTGATTCTTTTAAATACTCACAAATAGGTTCAGCTGGACCTTCATCTTTCTGAGAGTTAAATTTCTCAATTAACCAGTCAATTAAGGTGCCGTAAATGTAGCTGTAGTCACGAACAGCACTATCCTCGCCATAAGGATTTACTTTACCATCACGAACTAAGAAGCTAGCAATACGATAACGGTTTAAAATACCCTTCTCATCGAATGAATCAATGGCAATAGCATTATCAGAAAAACCTTTTGAGGCTTTGCCCCAGTTCTTTTTCTGACTGATCTTTTTAGCACCTTCTTTTCTGATTGAGCAATCATTTGAAGCACCAAAGACAACCGGCTCTAAAGCAACGACTTTGCCATCTTTCCAGGTTACATTGCAAACAATAGCGCACTCAGGCTCAATCTGTAATTTCTGCTCACCATGAGGGAAGATAATAGTATTGCTGTCAAATGGGAATACACCTAAAAATCTTGGGGTTACAGCCTCATTACCTTCTTTTAAATTAGGAATAAAGGTTGGGAAGACAGCTTTAGGAGCTTTAGCTTCTTTGGTTTTTACGTTTGTAAAATCTACAGCTTCACCTGCCTGCTCTAAGTGGCCTGTAAAGTTACCTGCTACACCAAAGGTAGCCATCTTACTTAAATCGATTTTCATAAAAGATTTTAAACCTCATGATTTTGTAAACTTACAGCATTTTAACAGGAAACAGGACCTAACTTAAATATTACTTTGTGTTTGAACAGTCTATATAGTGTTGATTTAATAGTGTTGATTTACAGGTATCTTCAGACTTTACAGATTACTTAGATATGTCTCTAATTTGAGCTTAAATCTTGTTAAAATAGCACGATTAGGAGAGTTACCATGAAATTAAAGACACTCTTGTTAAGTACACTTGCACTACCTGCTGTAGTGTTGTCTCTTGCCTGTTTTAACAGCGCATCAGCACAAAGACTGAATTTAAACTTCAATTCAGCTAAAGGCTATTTATTCAAGATAACATCTAAATTAGAAGAACCTAAAACTGTCTACTGTGGCTGTGACATTACTATTACTAAAAAATGGTACTACCCTAATCTTGAGAGCTGTGGATACATCATTCAGTACGCAAATCCAAAGCGTGCTAAAAGGATTGAAGCTGAACATATCGTACCTGCTTCATACTTTGGTAAACAAAGAGAGTGCTGGTTTAAAAAGTCAGGTAGACAGAATTGCGAGAATACCGATAAGTACTTTAACTTAATCGAATCTGATCTGCACAATCTTTACCCTTCAGTTGGTGAAGTAAACAACGAAAGACAGAATTTTGCTTTTTCTGATTCAATTAAAAAGTCATCTCCTTTTGGTCAATGCCAAATGTTAATTGACAGAAAAAGACAGAGAGTTACCCCACCTGAACGCGCTCGTGGTGTGATTGCTCGAGCTTACCTGTATATGTCCATGATGTATGGCATTGAACTTGATGCTGAGCATGTAAACTTATTCAATCGCTGGAATAAAGAGTACAAGCCAGATCTGAATGAATGTAAGCGCAACCTTTTAATTAAAGAAATTCAAGGTAACGAGAATCCTTTTATTTCTCAAAAATGTAAATACGGAAAAGAAGAATAATGAGAACAGTTAGAATTTGCCAGCTTAATGCCCCTTTAAATTTAACTGATGAATTTACCTTAGATGATGACGGTTACGGTCATCTAGTAAGAGTACTGCGTTTTAAAGAGAATGATGAATTTGTCGTATTCGACGGTATCGGACACGAGTATGAAGCTGTACTTACAAAAGTAGGTAAAAGCGCTAATTACAAATGTACAAAAGTAATTGAGCGTAATGTTGAATCCCCTGTAAGAGTAGAGTTAGGTCAGGTCATTAGCCGTGGCGAGAGAATGGAATTTACCATTCAAAAAGCGGTTGAACTGGGTATTTATAAAATTACTCCACTGTACTCATCACGTTGTGGTGTAAAGCTTGATGAAAAACGTCAGCAAAAGAAGATTGAACAATGGCAAAAGATCGCTATCTCAGCCTGTGAGCAGTGTGGTCGTAATGTAGTACCTGTAGTTGAGAATATCGTCAACATTGAATCATGGTACGCAAGAAGCCCAGAAGCTTTAAGCCTTACCCTTGATCCAAAAGCTGACAAAAAGTTAACAGAACTTGAACCTTCAGGTGATATAAGATTACTCATTGGTCCTGAAGGTGGACTTGATGATAATGAAATTCAAAAGGCAGCTGAACACAATTTTGTGGGTGTAACTTTAGGTCCTAGAATTTTAAGAACAGAAACTGCGGCTCTTGCAGCTTTATGCATCTTAGGTTGCAAATACGGAGATTTATAATGGATAACAAAGAGAACAAAGTATCAGAAGGTATGAGCAACCTTGTTCTAGGTAAGAATACTACCTACGATAATGAGTACGCACCTTCACGTCTGCAAAGAATTGAAAGACAGTTAGGTCGTAGCCATATTGAGAGATTACAAAAGTTCACAGGCTATGATATTTGGCGTCTTTATGAGATGACCTATTTAAACTTAAATGGTCTGCCTAAAGTATGCATGGGTATTATGAGAGTACCTGCTGACAGTAAATACATTGTTGAGTCAAAATCACTAAAACTCTACGAACTGTCATTTACCATGACTAAGTTTAAAGATTTAAAAGAGGTTGAAAGCGTATTTGAGCACGATCTTTCAACACTTTTAGAGAGCAATGTAAAGGTAAGTTTATTCGAACTTGATAATGAAGAGTTCTCATTACGTGCCGTAAAAGGTACTTGTTTAGAAGAACTCGATTGCTGTAAAGATTTGTCTTTTAAAAGTTATGAATACTCCCCTTCTTTATTAACCTTTGATAAAGAAGAGAAGAACATTAAAAAGACTTACTACACCAATCTTTTCAGATCACTCTGTCCTGTAACCTCACAGCCTGATCATGCTGTTGTAAGAATCGATTATGAAGGTAAGAAGCCTGATGTTAAAGGTCTGCTCTCTTACCTTGTTAGTTTACGTAATCATCAGGGTTTCCATGAGCAGTGTGTTGAACTTATCTATTCAGATTTAATGTACTACTTAAAACCTTCAAAACTTACTGTATCAGCTTACTTTACCCGTCGTGGCGGTATTGATATCAATCCTGTAAGATCATCTGCCAAGTTAAACAGCAGTGAATCTGTAAGAACTATTAGACAGTAAGGATTGAGCTCATACCTAGTTGTTATTCTGATTTGAGGTAATGACTTACCTCAAATCAGCTCAAAGGATAAAAATTAAAGAAATATTGGAACACACTCAAAATTTTCATTAAAAATTAAAAAGTTATATCAGGATATTAACCTATAATGAAAGAGTGATAGAAAGTTCAATATAAGAAAAACTAATAATCACAAAAACAAAACACATTACAAAAATAATAAAAAGGAGCATTTATGAGCGTTGTAGACGTTTGGCCAGTAGGCTCCATGTCACTTTTAACCCAGTATGAAGCAGATTCATTATCGCTATCCAGTCAGGGTGAGCTCTATGATCTGTACAGAAACTGCTCTTTAGCAGTCTTAAACAGTGGCAATATCACAGATAACTCAAAAGAACTTTTAGATAACTTCAAATCTTTTGAAATCAACATCATCAGAAATGAGCGCGGTCTTAAGCTTGAGCTTATCAATCCTCCAAAATCATCCTTAGTTGAAGGTCAGGTCATCAAGAAACTGCGCAAACACTTATATGCAGTTTTGCGTGATATTGTACAGATCCACTTATTCTCAGAGTTTTATAACGAGAGTTTAAAAAAGAAATATAAGACTGAGTCTGATTACATCACTAACCTTATCTTTATCATTTTAAGAAATGCCAGTGTCTTAAAAGCTGGTATGAAACCAAACCTAGCTGTTTGCTGGGGTGGTCACTCAATCTCACAAGAAGAATATGATTATGCCTATCAGGTAGGTCTTGAATTAGGTTTACGCAAGATTGATATCTGCACAGGTTGCGGACTTGGTGTAATGGAAGCACCTATGAAAGGTTCTTTGCAGGGCTATTCAGAACAGTGCGAACAGGAAAAATGCCGCATGATTGGTCTTACAGAGCCATCTATCATTGCAGCAGAACCTCCTAATGCCATGGTAACTGATCTTGTGATCATGCCTGATATTGAAAAGAGACTAGAGGCATTTGTGCGTTTAGGTCATACTCTTTTAATCTTCCCTGGTGGTCCAGGTACAGCTGAAGAATTACTCTATATTCTGAGCATCAAATTAAGTAAGGAGAATAAACACAACTTCTTACCATTGATCTTAACTGGTCCAAAGTCAGCTAAAGGCTACTTTGATGAGTTACAGAATTTCTTAATTGAATGCTTCGGTAAAGAGATCACCCGTTATTATGATCTGATTATTGATGATCCAATTGCTGTTGCTCAAAAAGTAAAGCAATACAATGACTCAGTACTTGATCATAGAACTATTACTCATGATTCTTACTGCTTTAACTGGACTTTACATATTCCTCATGAATTACAGATTGCAACACCAATTACTCATGAGTTCATGGCAAATCTAGATTTAAGACGTGATCAGGAACCATGGAAGTTAGCTTGCAACTTACGTTCTGCTTTCTCAGGAATTGTAACTGGCAATGTTAAAGAGAATGGTATCAAGCTAGTAGCTCAAAAAGGTCCATTCAAATTACATGGTGATAAAGACATCATCAAATCCATGGATACTTTGTTAAGAAGCTATATCGATCAAGGTCGTGTTCTTTTATCTCAGAAAGAATATGTTCCTTGCTATGAGCTTGTTGAAGAGTAGTTCTTAAGTTTACATAAAGTAAGCTCCAGACTTGATGATAAAAGTTGAGTTTGGAGCTTTTCTTTTGTGCATTATCCAAAGAAATTGTCTTTACAAAATCCCCTCACAACTCATTCCTACTAAGGAACAAGCTGTATTGAATACGTCATTAAAATTATGAGTAAAGTTACTCATAAAGGCATTTAATGACAAGAAGAGCACGCTTAAACCTACAATCATGGATACGGCAAAGCCTAATGAGAAGATGTTTAACTGAGGAGCAGCTTTGGTCATTACACCTAAGGTAAAGTTAACTACGAGCATAGTGCAAATCGCGCTCATGGACATGGCAAGACCAGCTTTAAACATGGAGCCTGAGAATATGACAAACTCTCTTATACCATACAAAGGTAAAGCTTCCCCCATTGGCAGAGCTTTAAAACTCTCTAGCAATAATCTTAAAAAGATTAAATGACCATCAACACTGAAAAAGACTAAGGTACACAATACTGTAAAGAACTGACCTACTACAGGAGAGTTAGTACCTGATACAGGATCAACTAAGGATGCAAAACCTAAACCTGTCTGCATTGCTACAGCCTGACCTGCGATAATAAAAGCCTGTGAGATAAAAAGAGTACACAAACCTAGAGCAAGACCTATTAGACACTCTTTTATGGTTACGATAATTCCGTATACAGTAAAAGGATCAGTGTTTGGTGCCAGATTTGGAATTGATGGCAACATGCAAACTGTAATTGTCAGAGCCAATAGAGCTCGTGTCATCGTAGGAAAAGAGTTTCCTGAGACTGCGAACATTGTTGCTAAAAAAGCACTGATACGACACAGTGGCCAGACAAACTGAGCTACTGCGGTAAGAGTGATTGGCTCTAGTACGTCCATTAACCTACAGCCTGTGGGATTAAATCAATAATAGTCTTGAAAAAGGACATGAGCTTTTCAAGTCCCCAGTGTGAACCTACCATCAGCGCACCTACGGTCACAAGCAGACGAGGTAAGAATGACAAGGTCTGCTCGTTAATTGAGGTAGCTGCCTGGAAGATAGATACACAAAGACCTACACACAATGAAGGTACGATGCTGGCACTTACTAAGAGAGCTACCAGACCTAAAGCTTCACGTACGATATCGACAAAGACTTCTGGTTCCATACACTACCCTCCTGCGACACCGAGTCCGAAACTGGACATCAGTGTTCCCATGATTAGTGACCAGCCATCTACCAGCACAAACAGCATCAGTTTAAACGGCAACGACACAATCATAGGCGACAACATCATCATACCCATAGCCATCAGAATGGATGCTACCACAAGGTCGATGATAAGGAATGGTAAGAACAGCATAAAGCCAATCTGGAATGCTGTCTTTAATTCGCTGACAATAAAAGCAGGGATTACCACTCTCATTGGCACATCCTCTAATTTGTCAATCTTGATGTTGGCAAACTCTGAGAATGCATTTAAATCAGTCATACGGGTCTGATTGAGCATGAACTTGTGCAGAGGCTTTTGTGCAATTTCAAAAGCATCTCTAGCTTGAATTTTATCGTTCATATAAGGCTCAATTGCCTGTGTATACATATCATCAAAAACAGGTGTCATCACAAAGATGGTCATAAAAAAGGCAATACCAATTAACACCTGATTTGAAGGAGAGGTCTGTAAACCTATGGCCTGACGCAAAATTGCAAGCACAATGACAATACGTGTAAAGGAGGTCATCATTACTAAGATTGATGGTAAGAATGACAATAAAGTCATTAAAATCACAACCTGTAGTGATAATGAGTAATCCTGAGTACCATCAGGATTGGTCTTTACAGTAAAAGCTGATATATCAAGATTTGCCGCAATACTTTGAGTAGGCAATAAAAACAGAATAAGTCCTGTTATAAGAGTTAATACAGAACTTATAGCAAGACTCTTCTTTAAAGACTTGAGTTTTGACAGCATGGCTTTTGAATTTGCCATGTACTCTTTAGATTCAATTGCTCTTTGAAATATCATGTGAACCCTGCTCTATACTGTTTTCTGTATCTGTATTAGCCTTAGTATGATCTTCTAATACCTTGTCAAACTCAGCTTTCTCATCATCTAAATCGGTTAAATAGGTGATTTGACTTTGAGTAACTCCTAGCATTATCTGTCTGTTCTTAGCTTTGACAATCACAACTCTCTGTTTTGGTCCTAAATAAAGCTGATTTAAGATGACAAGCTTTCCAGAGTTATTTCTTACAAAACGAGTTTTCTTTAAAAGATAAGCTATAACCAAAATTATAGCTAAAATTGCAAAGGTAGATAGAAGCCAAGTGAAAAGTTGACTTGCTGAGGTTAATTCATGACCTGAGGTAGTCTCATCAGATACGGCAATGCCTGCATAAGACAGCAGGCAAAGGGATAACAATAATCTCATCTTATTGAAGCTTTTTAATTCTCTCAACCTGGCTGATAACATCAGTCAATCTGATACCGAATTTGTCGTTAACTACAACCACTTCTCCGTGAGCAATTAAAGTACCGTTAACTAAAACATCTAAAGGCTCACCTGCTAATCTTTCAAGTTCGATTACAGAACCCTGGTTTAACTGTAACAGGTTACGGATAGAGATCTTGGCATGACCTACTTCCATAGTAATGGTTACAGGAATATCTAAGATAGAATCCAGTTTTTTACGCTCTTCAACTGAGAGTGGAGCCTTATTAGCTGAACTGTCTTCTTCAAACTCTTCAATAGGAGCTGCAGCAGGGTCAGAACCTGATTCCTGTGCACCTAAAGCTGCGGCCCATTCATCTGCTAATTTCTGATCGTCTGACATACTTCACCTTAATCATCATCAAATTCTTCAACTTCTTCATCATCGGCTACGTTCATATTATTGCCCTTGATGAAGCTCAAATCGTTCTTAGCACTCTTAGGTCTCTCTAGAACTTCGGAGATCTTAATTGCAAGCTTATCTTTAGACTGACCTAATTTAGCTCGATAGCTTGGCAGATCCTCGATATAGACCAAGAGGTTTTCAGGAATTTCCACATTGAGGATATCACCTGGCTGGAAATTCATAATGTCACGCAGTGAGACTAAAGTATCTAAGAGCTTTACTCTCATATCTACGTTAACATCCATAACTTCTTCACGTAAAGCCTTATTCCAACGAACATCGGTATCACCTTTATCTGACTGCACACCAGCATCTAAAAGTTCACGAATAGGCTCAATCATTGAGTATGGGAAGCAGATATGTAAATCACCGCCACCACCATCAAGATCAATATGGAACTGGTTTACAACCAAAACTTCAGATGGGCTGACAATGTTAGCCATAGAAGGGTTAACTTCTGAGTCTAAGTATTCAAACTCAGCATCCATTACTGGAGCCCAGGCTTCCTTATAGTCGGCAAAAACCATCTTTAAAAGTTTTTGAATAATTCTTCTTTCAGTTGGTGTGAATTCACGACCTTCGATCTTGGTTCTAAAACGACCTTCACCACCAAAGAAGTTTTCTACAAGAATGAAAACTAATCTTGCTTCAAGAGTGATTAGAGCGGTACCTTTTAATGGTCTAAAGCGCACCATGTTCAATGAAGTTGGCACATATAGAGTCTGCAAGTACTCACCAAACTTCATCATGTTTACACCAGTCCAAGTCACTTCAGCTGAATGGCGCATCATGTTAAACAAACTGATACGCATGTGACGGGCGAAACGCTCATCCACAAGCTCAAGTGTAGGCATACGACCACGAACAATACGTTCCTGGGATCCAAAATCAAAGGTTTTGACACCCGAGACGTCTTGTGGCTCTTCTGGCTCTACATCATCTGCTCCGTGTAACAGAGCATCAATTTCATCCTGCGTTAAAAATTCAGTCACAAAAAATCTCTCCTACTGCAGGACAAAGCTTGTAAAGAGGATCTGATCAACTACTGGAGCTTTAGCAATTTCTGACATCTTGGCTCTGGTAGCATCTAGCAGTTCTCTTTTTAATCTCTGACGTCCTGAAGGTAACAGCAGTCCTTCATAGGTCTGTGCGCTGAGTTTATCAAAAATAACACTGTCGATTAAAGTCAGGTGCTTCTTAGCTAGAGCTTCGTTCTCTTCACCCTGAACTACTAGCACTACATCAACCTGACCTGTATGAACTCTTCTTTCGCTCTTAATGTTAAAAGAGAATTTCTCTGAGCACTTAACATAGATCTCGCGTTGCAGAAGCTTTTGAGATTTCTCTTCTTCAGCCTTTTGAGCTGCAACTTCTTCAACTGATGGTCCTGGAGGCTCAAAAGGAGGTAACTGCATAAAATAGGCAGCAGCAAAATAACCACCAACACCTAAGATTAGCAACACAAAAGCTGCGATAAGAATGAATAGCTTCTTACCACGCTTTGGGCTATCCATATCGTCTTCATTTTTCTTTTCAGCCATAACTCTCTCCTAATTCTTTATATTATGGCACAGAGAACTAAATAATCTCTTGATTTTTACGCAAAATAGCTTACAGAATCACCATTTTGTGAGTTTATTATATTTTCAGTTCCATTTTCTGTCAGATTTTCTGACACATTATTCTTATCGTTATCTGAAGCAAAGACTGTGCCGTAATTTAGATCATCATGATTTTGCTCATGTTGACCATTCTGAGACTGATTTTGGTTGTCTGCAAATTCCTGATTCTGGTTCTGTTCAAAAGAACCATCCTCATATTCTGTTACTTCAGCCTTAGCATTGATGTCATTATCTCTTAAGGTCTGTCTTAAAGCTTCCATGCCCTGCTCTACTAAAGCTTTAGTAGCAGGTGAGCTTGCTGAGATAGAAATCTTGGTGACATCATCAGCATTGCCTACATCAAGAGAAATCTTCATTTTACCTAAACCATGTGGATTTAAAGTCAAATCCATAGTCTTTAGGTTCTTTGAAGCCATCTGCATTACTTTTTCAGTTAAAGCCTGAGCATTTTGCTTTAAGTTAGATGACATGGTCAATAAGTCAAACTGCTTTGAAATCTGGCTTTGGGCATTTTCTTTATTAGTTGCAGCGCTCTGCTGTAACATACTCTGAAATGACTGATTCTGATTACTGTCTGTGTTGCCACCATCTGACAAATCAGATGACATAGCTGAAGATGAACTCTCAAAAGCTGACTTTATAGCCTGCTCTAAGCTCTGGAAACCGTTTGAGCTTATCTTTTGCTCAGATGCTGTGTTCAGATTGGTGTTATCTAAGGTAACTCTAGATGATACCGCACCTGTATCAGTCTTACCCTGAGTTGCACCTCTTAGTAACTCTAAAGATTTAGCTAAAGTGTTCTCTGAAGCTTCTTCTTTAGAATCCATAATTGAGTCAATTTTGCTCTTTACATCAGCTTTGGCTAATCTGTCATCAAGTGTTTTTGATAACTTTAAGCTCTGCTCAATTAAATCAAAATCATCAGCGCCAAAGTCGGTATTCTCACTTTCATTTGCAGTTACTTTTACAGACTCAACATCAGCATCTGCTAAAAGCTCATTAAACCATGAATCAAGACCTGTATCTTCAGCTGATACAGCGTTTTTGCTTAATATTGTGTTTTTTGAAGTCTGTACAGTACTGTCAGATGATAACTTTGCAGTTAAAGCTGTTTTTACAAACTCATTTAGTTTTGTATCATCAAGGTTCTCAATAGAGCTTAAATCTTCGTTTGAAAGATTTAAAAGTGAGTTCTTAAAACTTTCAAGATCTGCATCTGATTGTACAAACTCGGTACTATCAGCATTGCCTTTAATTAAATTGGTAGTTCTTTGAACGATTTTATCTGCTAACTCAATTTTCTGATTTAATGCATTAACATCACCTGCATCCATCACCTGATTTGCATTTACAAAATCTACTGAGTAGTTGTCTGTATTTTCTAAAAAGTCTGTATTTTCTAAAAAGTCAGAATTATCTAAAACAAGTTCAGTGTCCTCAGTGCCTAATAGCTCTGACATAAAAATTTCATCTGAAGACATTGTCTTCTCATTTGATGAGATTTCATCATCAAATGAACTGTTTTTAGACTCCTGAGCTTTTACTGACTTTGCATTTGTAGAGTCTGTATTTGCAGAATCTGACTTTACAACATGATTGTTCTGCTTAACTGAATTTTTATTAGCAGCTAAGGTATCAGTTTTAGTGTTTGAGGATTTATTAAGTGTCTTATTAGAACCTACAGTCTTTACATTCTTACCGGTTCTTACAGTGCTTTTTACATTTTTTGAGTTCTGTACAGATGAAGTTGCAGTCAATGATGTTGAGTTTAGTGATCCTGTAAGTGAACTGAATAAATCACTAAAATCAGAAGCATTCTGTTTAGACACAGTTGAATTAACGTTGCCGTTAGAGGCAACATTGTTTTTAATAGTCTGATATGTATTGCCGATGTTTTGCATTGCACATCCTCTCTTTTACAAGACAGTTGTAATTTTTATTTAATAATTCAATTAGTTATTTAATATTTCATAAAGATATTTGTCTTTATATATACATGAAGATGCAATTAGTTTGCCAAGTTTTAATTTAAAGGTTGTAAAGAGCTTATTCGTGGTTATAAGTTCTAAGATTTGCAACCATTTTGTTATGACCAATATTTTGCTGAAGAGGTTAAGGTAGGTGCTGATTATTGAGTCTTTAAATATTGTCATCTATTCTTAAGATAACTAACATTTGAACAATTTGCTCATTTTTACAAAAAGTAAATTACAAAAGATACAGATACAAAAAGCGCAGATCAAAAGATACTTTCGATCTGCGATGTGACAGTTAACAATATCAGTCTTTTAAGACAGACTAGTCTTTTAAGACAGGCTTTTATGTGAATACAAATCTTGGTGTTTACGCTCCATAAATCTTGAATAACGGTGTGTTCTGAAGAGTTAATGGTGAATCGTGAGAGAAGAACATAATGCCATCTACATAAGAATAAAGACGAGCTTTTAGTGTACCTTCATAAGGATCTAAGATACGACCTAACTCATCACCACGTCTTACGAAATCACCAGCTCTTTTCTTTTTATAAAAGATACCAGCACAAGGAGCCTGCAGTACAACTAAGTCTTTTTCGTTAATGATCTCTGAAACACAGGCTGGATCATAAGATTTCTTATTTACAATGCCCTTTTTAATCATGAAGCGCAAAACTGCGTTTAACTCACTTTTGCAGATAAAGCCTTCAATTCTGTTGTTAGCTCCACCATACATAGAGAAAGCTTTAGTATTCCAGATCTGCCAGTTGTAGTTTAAAAGTGTAGTATCAAAAGGTGCTGGCTCAGTTACTGATACATAAGGTAAACCAAAGTCTTTACCCTCATCAGCATAATCTAAAGCAGTTTTGACAATTCTTACATGAGGTATGAACTCACCTGGCATATAGAATGATGCCATCTGAATACCGTATTCATATCCCTGCAACTTTTCAAATAAACCTGCAGCTATTCTCTGGGTAGTCTCACCTTTGTTGTAGCCTGGAAACATTCTGTTAATATCAGTATCATCCATGGCCCAGAAACGTTTACCGATATTCATCGAAAACGGATTGGCACTAGGTACTACAGTGACACTTACACCTTTTTGTAGGAAGCCGTGGTTCTCTAACATGTTTAGTTCTTTGACAATCTGAGAACAAACATACTGCTGAGCGACCTCATCACCTCGTAAGGCACCTACAATGGCTAACTTCTTAGCTCCTTCACCAAAGGTATAACCTAATATCTTAAAATCATCTCTAAAAGGAGATTTCATGCTAAATAAGACTTCCTTTTTCATCTTTAAACAATCTCCTTAAAGACATGAATTCTTGCTAATAATGAGCCTTCATAAACTACTGGATAGGCTCTTAGAGTAAACATCAGACCATCTACTGGTGCGATTACATCTTCTAGAATTTCACCTGTAAGTGAACTTACGATCATGCCTATACGCTGTCCTTTTTTAACATTGGAATTTACATGACTGTCAGTTATAAAAATGCCTGATTTTTCAGCATTGATAAAAGATACAGAATCACCTACAGAGAGCACTGGAGTTTTTACTTTCAAAGCTACATTGTCATTCCACATCTGCATTGAGGTTAATAGATTAAAGATTCCTTCAATTAACTGCTCGCAGCAGTCATGATTGATACGCATACCTACGCCCATCTCGACAACTAAAGTCTTAGTGCCGATGATGTTCAGTGAATGAGCTAAGGTTGACTCAAGTACAGTTGCTGCCTCATGTACCCAGATAAAGTCCATGTTCAAAAGATTAGCTAATGGCACTAAAGTTGACTGTAAATTAACGTTGATCCTTACCTGAGGGATCTCTCGTAAAAAGATATTACTTGAATGGATATCGATAACGACATCAGCGCCTGACAGATCTTCAACTATATAGTGAGCTGCAACCTCTGACATAGAACCTACTAAAGATCCTGGAAAGATACGGTTCATGTCGATATCAAAATTAGGAATACCTCTTTGAATTGAGTCAATTCCTAAAGGGTTTAAGGCTGGATAGATTTCAACAGTACCGTCTAATTTGTCTAAATTGTTGTTTAAGATCTGATTTAACTTAAAAGCTACATACTGTCCTTCTAACTCATCACCATGAGTACCGGTGACAATACATACTCTTTTAGGTGAATTACCTGAGGTAATCACATTTTTCTTAATACAGAACTTCTCATCTATAGGAAGTTCTGCTTTAAATACGTCTCTTATCATAGTTTATTGTGTTCGCTCTCAATTTTATTGCTGTTACTTACTACAGTTAGCCTGTTTTCTACAGTTTTCCCATTTACTACAGTTCACCCACAGACTACAGATCCCCCACACATACATGCACAGACATCTGTTGAGTAGCATCTCCTGTAAATACGCCTCTGCATACTGAGCAGTCATTAGCGTCTCTGCCATGAGCTAACTTCACATAACCAAAATCTATTTTTCGGTTATGTGTAGGATCAAAGCCATACCACTTGTCACCGATTAAGATCTCAACCCAAGCATGGGTCTTACCATCCCCACTAATCAGTCCTGATACATATTTTGAAGGGATGTTCTTGTAGCGTAAAAAAGCTAAGAGGACGTGTGCATAATCCTGACATACGCCCTTTTTTAATGAAAATGCTTCGCTTGCTGTAGTGTTGACATTAGTAACATAAGCTTCATAGCTTATAAGATTGTGTACAAGCTCGGTTAAGTAATAAACCCTGTCAAATGGAGAATTTGGAAGAGTTTTATCATCAATAAACTCTTTCATACTCTCATCAGCTAAAGTCAGAGCTGATGGCAACTTAAAAAGATAGCTCTCTTTTTTGTCCTCATATTCATAGATTTGAGTTCTTATAACACCTGAGCTGTTCCACATCAGGGTCTTATGAGCATTTAAGACACCACCATAACAGATAGAATTTGAAAATGAATCCAAACCATCTTTCATCTCATCAAAGCCATACCGTGAAAAATCAAGTTTTAAAATCTCATAAAACGAGCTTTTTCGTGGCAGGCAACGCAGCAGCAGATAATGTTTAGTTACGCTTACGTTCGTGGTAAGCATATTCTGATAACTAAAGATCAGATCATGTGTCATGCTCATAGATTTACAAGCTTATTTACTATGCCCAGCATCTGAGTCTTATAAACACTGTCATTTAGCTCATATGCTGACTCATTTAACATCACATCAAACTTTTCCATGGAGTACTTGTTGATGACTGACTCATCAATATCAACCCAGTGTAATAAGCTGTCAAAGACTTCACGCACCACCTCAAAGTCATAGTTAAAGCGCATATGCATATCCAAGCTTTCAATAAAGCGACCATAACGGATGATAGCTACAGCTTTATCTGAATATAAACGCTCTTCAATTGAACCAAAGAATGACAAAAGATGATCAGTAATTTCCTGTAACTCGTTTACTGTGATTTCATCTTCACGCTGAGCTAATCTTTCTAAAGCGCACACTGACATCTGTATATAAGATAAAGACTCAGACTTAATTACCTCGCGCAATAAGATAGCGTTGTCATTAGCTCCAGTTAGAGATGAAACTATGGAGCTTGGGTTCTTTTTATCAAAGATGTAAACAGAGGCAAAGGTCTTAAAGTCCATGTCTTTTGCCTGAGCAGGTCCTAAATTCTTTGCATAGGTTGCAAAGTCCACAGGATCACCATCTAAGTACAGATCAAAATAACGACGTAACATATGTAATGACAGGTATGCTCTTTCAGTGTAGCGACCTAACCAGTACAAACGATTTGCTTTAGCATCAGAAATTGCAATCTTATTCATAATAGTCTCTCCTGTTATTACTCTTCTAAAATCCAAGTATCTTTAAAGCCACCGCCCTGTGAGGAGTTAACCACAAAGGAATCAGGATTTCGTGAAAAACGTGTAAGTCCACTTGCCCATACCTTAGTTTCCTTTCCTGTTACCACAAAGGCTCTTAAATCTGCTTTTCTTAAAACCTTGCCACCGGTCTTATCATCGATAATCTCAAGATCTTTAAAATCGATGACCTCCTGAGCGATAAAGCGACGTGGCTCTTCTACAATCAGAGCTTTTAACTCTGTAAGTTTCTTGTCATCTAAATCACGACCGAAGACCACACCGTAGCCGCCAGCTTCACTTACATCTTTGATAACCAGCTTTGAGAGGTTCTTTAAGATGTAGTCATAATCCTTCTGATAATACGGAAGATAAGTAGGAGCGTTATGCAGCACCGGCTCTTCATCTAAGTAGTACTTAATCATCTTAGGCACGAAGTAGTAGATACCCTTGTCATCAGCAACACCGTTGCCTAAACCGTTGACTACAGCAACATTACCCTTTCTATATGCCTGCATCAGATTTGGAATACCAATTAAAGACTCTGGTACAAAGGTATTAGGATCCATGTACTCATCTGAAATTCGTCTGTAGATACAGCCAACCTTTTCCTTTTTGCCGTGCATACCAAGGTAGAAACATTCATCATTTTCGACAATGATTTCGCCAGGATAAGCTAAGGTTGCCTGTGACTTTTCAGCTAAATATGAATGTTCAAAGTAAGCTGAGTTATAACGACCTGGTGTAAAGATGACATTCAGGCCACCATTTACATTCACATAATCCATCATGCTCTTTAGGATGTCGCCGTAATTGCGGTTATCCACAATCTTTTTATCATGGAAGATCTCAGGTAAAACCTTACGCATTACCGAGCGCGCAATCATAGGATAGGAGGCACCTGATGGAATTCTTAAGTTGTCTTCTAAAATTACCCATTCACCACTTTTAGATTGCACTAAATCAATACCTGCAATATGAGCATAGATTGATTTTGAAGGAGTAATTCCCTCACATTCGTGCAGATAGCCTTTGGATGTCAGCACAAACTCAGGTGGGATAACTCCATCTTTGATGATCTTTTTGTCATGGTAGATATCATCAATGAACATGTTTAAGGCTTTAGCTCTCTGGATAAGGCCTTTTTCTAACAGAGCAAAATCACTGTGAGAGATCACTCTTGGAATTGAGTCATAAGGAAAGAGTTGCTCTTTGAAAACGCCATTTTTGTAAATACCAAATTTCACACCATAGCGCTCAAGCCAGGCATTAACAGCATCAGAGCTTTTGATAAAAGCATCGTTAACATCGTTCATATTGTGTCCTTTAATTTGTTTTTGTAGTTTTTAGTTTTGTATTCACAACTCTTTTATATCATTTAAAAACCGACAGTCTTTTTTTTAGAGCTATATTCCCTACATATGATCGATTTGCATGATTTTGGTTAATATAATGTTCAAAAATAATGCATAAAAATGGCTATTTTGCGAAGACTAAGGTGACTTTTAAGCCATTTCTTTAAGGTAATTAAGACAAATTTACTTTGATAAAGTAAAACTAATTACAATAGGAGATTTTGAAATTGAAGGTAAGTTTGCTGAATCAGTGTTGATTAAAGATGATTGTTGATTAAAGATGATAAAGGTTGATTAAAATTGAATTTATCAAGAAAGATTAAATTGAGTTTTATTGCAGAAAAATGGTTCATTACAAAAAGCTTGATGACTGCAACTAGCTGTTAACTTTGTCTTTATCCATTAAAAGACGAGCCTGTTTTGAGCTTACGATATCATCTGTTAGCTTTTGCTCTGCTTTAGCTTCTTTTAATAAGCGCTCCTGCTTGTGCTTTTCTAATAAAGATTCAATGATCTTTCTTCTTTTTTGCTTATCAAGGTAGTTTTGCTTGGCGCGCTCTTCCTGGTTCTGCAGTTGAATAAGACCTGCTTCCTGACGGATTTTAATCTTATCTAGCTTTGATAAAAACTGCTGATATGACATATACATGTTCATATCCATGCCGTTTTTAGACTTTACGGTCATTTCATTTTCGTAAATCTTTTCAAACTGTTTTAACTGTTCGATTTGACGCTCAAAATTTACCACAGCGTTCTTAGCATCAGTCCACATTTCAAGTGCGCTGTCTTCTTCTTTTTTTCTTAAATCAAGAACTAACAGTAGAGCTTTATCGCCACTCATAACTTATCCTGTGAACCTATGACGCTGTGAATTTATGCCTTTTTCTTGCGCAGTTTAGACTTACGCTATGAACTAGCCTTTAAAGTTATTGGTTACTTGTACTTTTGAAGGCTTTAGTGTGGCGCCTGAGGCTCCACCTGTAGCTTTAAGTGCGGTACCTTGAGCAGGTCTTGGAGCTTGTGCCTGTCCATTAGCCTGCTGCATTGCGTTGATTTTGTTCTGAGCATCGTTAATTAAAAGCATTGATAACTGCTTTAAACCATCTAATGACTGCTTAAATGGCACAATGTCTTTCATGCCCTGAACTGTAAACTCATCAATATATGGCTTAATCATAATAGCCTGATCAACTCTTGGATCAGAACCTTTTTGATAAGCACCAATCTGAATTAGCTCTCTACTTTGAGTGTATTGAGCTAAACACTGTCTGATGGTTCTTGCCATTACCATGTGCTCTGCACTTACGACAGCAGGCATAACACGGCTTACTGACTTTTCAACATCAATTGCTGGGAAGTGACCGGAGTCTGCTAATTGTCTAGATAGCACAATATGACCGTCTAAGATAGCACGAGCTGAATCGGCAATAGGATCTTGCAGATCGTCGCCTTCTACTAAAACAGTAAAGAAAGCGGTAATTGAGCCCTGGCCTTCACCACCGTTACCTGCTCTTTCAACTAAAGCTGGTAATCTAGCAAATACTGAAGGAGGATAGCCTTTAGTAGCTGGAGGCTCACCTACAGCTAGGGCAATCTCACGTTGAGCCATCGCATAACGGGTTAATGAGTCAATCATTAACAGTACGTTATAGCCCTGATCTCTAAAGTATTCAGCAATAGATAAGGTAGTTTCACAACCTTTTAAACGCATTAAAGGTGAAGCATCAGCAGGAGCTGCAATTACTACAGAACGAGCTCTACCCTCTTCACCTAAAATATCATCAATGAATTCTTTAACCTCACGACCACGCTCGCCGATTAGACCTACGACAACGATATCTGCGGTAGTACCACGGGTCATCATACCTAAGAGCACAGACTTACCGACACCAGAGCCTGCAAACAGGCCAATACGCTGACCTTGACCGATGGTTAAAAGCGCATTGATGGCTTTTACACCAACATCAAGTGGTTGCTTGATTGGGCGACGCGCCATAGGATTTAATTTTGTTGCATGCCAGCGGGTAGAATCTTTAGCAACTAATGGGCCTTTGCCATCAATAGGATTACCGATACCATCTACAACTCTGCCTAAAAGATGCAGACCGTATGGATAGCTGTCAGCACTGTTAATTGGGGTTACTAAATCGCCGTTTTGAACATCGGTAATTTCAGTTGTTGGCATCAAGAAGGTAGTGCCACCTGAGAAACCTACAACTTCAGCGGTCATAGGACCTGAGGCTGTATCAATTCTGCAACGCTGACCTAATGGTACTTTAATACCTACAGCTTCTAGAGTAAGACCTACAACTCTGGTCAGACGACCTGAGAGTACAGGCTCACTTTGCTTGTCTGGCAAGTTAACAGATTGCAGTCTTGATAAAAGGTTATTCATGACGCTTGCCTTTATGCCTTCGGAGGAACAGTACCTTGTGGAGCTACTTGTGGCTCTGACAGAGGTTCTTCTTGAGCCTGAGCTGGCGACATCTGTTCAGGATTAATAGCATCTGCAACAGTTTCTTGAGGGATATCCTGTGGAGCTTGTTCCTGAGATACAGCTTCATTCTCTACAAAGGTAGGCGCAATATCTGACAATACTCTTGGAGCTACTGGCTTTTTAGGAGTCTCATCATAATCAGGACAACCTTCGACAGGCTCTCTTAGAGCTTTATCTACACTAGGATAGACGCTAGTTAAAAAGTCCTGTAAAAGCGCATCAATTCTGTCATCAATCTTCCAGTTAATCTCAGATTGAGAGTTAGTAACTTTAATGTCACCGACGTTAATCGAAGGATCTTCTTTTAAATCCCATTTTTGAGATTTAATGTATTCCTGACCAAAGGTTGCTTCTACTACAGACAAATCCTCAGGATTTAAGTAAATTTCAGCACCTTTTTGAGCATTTGGAAGAATTGATACAGCTTTTTCTATAGATTTTTGTAAAAAAGTAGCGTTTTTCTCAATTTCTTTACAAGTAATGACTTTAACTAATCGAGAAACGATATAGGCAAGCTCATCAGTTACATCCCGGTCAACTTCTCTTAAAGGATTAGCCAGACAGTCAGCTAAATATCTAAATCTTTCAGACTGCTCTAAAACTACCTGCTGACCTGACTCTAAGCCTTCATTGTGACCTTTAACAAAGCCATCCTCATTACCTTGAGCAAAACCATTGTCATAGCCTTTTTTAGAACCTTCTTCAAAGCCTTTGTCATAGCCCTGTTTTTGACCTTCGCTAAGACCTTGTTCAAGTCCCTGCTTATAGCCATCATCACGACCTTGAGCTAAACCTTCTTCATAGGCGTCGTTTCTGATTTTATCGAGTTCTTCAACGGTAACTAATGGAGCTTGAGTTTCACTTTGAGTGTTCTCTAACTCCTCATCAAGAATTGAGTTTGCCTCTTCAATAGCCTGACGTTCTTCTTCACGCTCTTTAGCAATTCTTGCAAGCTCTAACTGTTTACGTTTGCGTTCTAGCGCATCAATACTGATACCTAAAGCATTAGTACCTGTTTCTTCATCTGTTGATAAGGTAGGCCACTGCTTTACCTTGTAATCAGTTACTTTTTTAGCAGAAGTGACAGTTGTGACCTTTTTGTTATATCTAGCATCTATCTTTGCATGAACATAAGGATCGGTCTCTTCTGCAATAACGAAGTCTTCACCTTTAGCGTCTTGTACTGTCTTTAAAAAGTCATCCATGACTAATCAATTTCTCTTTTATAAAAAGTAACTACAACATTGGTAACTTAGCAATGAATAAACGTTCACTACTATACGAAGTCGCCACCACCGCCACGATTTAGCATAATAGCACCTGAATCTGACAGTTTTCTTGCAATAGTAAGGATCTCTTTTTGAGCTGCCTCAACATCGGAGAGCTTGGTAGGACCCATAGAAGCCAAATCTTCCTTTAAAGAAGCAGATGCACGTGAAGACATGTTCTTGAAGAACTTCTCCTTTAGAGTATCGTCTGCGCCCTTTAAAGCCTTCTGCAGGACGTCACCTGGAACATCACGCAGCAAGGTCTGAATAGAACGATCGTCCACAGCTCCCAAGTTCTCGAACACGAACATAAGATCCTGGATCTGGTTACCGATTTCCTTATCCTGAGACTGAATAGCATTCATTAACTGAGTCTCAGTTGAGCTATCTAAGTAGTTCATAATATCAGCAGCACTCTTCAAGCCACCAATCTTGGCAGACTGTGAGCCTGCAGCACCAGCGAACTGTTTTTCCATGATTTCGTTTAATTCCTGCAAAGCTGCTGGCTGAACTTCCTCTAAGGTTGCAATACGCATGATTAAATCCAAACGTACAGCCTCAGGGAACTGAGCTAAGATTTCAGCTGACTGTTCAGGTTCTAAGTAAGATAAAACGATGGTCTGAATCTGAGGGTGCTCATGCTGAATAATAGTAGCAACCTGACGAGCATCCATCCATTTTAGAGAATCCAAACCACGTGAACCTGTACCAAGAGAAATCTGTTCGATAAGGTTGTTGGCCTTCTCTGAACCTAAAGCTGCAACCAGAGCATGACGTACGAAATCTGAATTGCCAAGACCTAGATTTGAATGCTTGGTTACATCCTTTAAGAAGGTCTTGTGAACAGCGTTTACCTGATCCTGTGAGAATGCAGACATTTCTGACATTCTGATACCAAGTTTTTGCACCTGTTTAGGTTCTAGATTTTTGAAAATCTGTGCAGCATCTTCCTCAGAGAGAGATAACATCAACAACACGGCTTTATCCATGCCGGTCATATTCTCTAAGGCAGACTTTTCATCCTCTGTAAGTTCAAGTACAGCTTTATTGGATACAGCTGTACTTACAGCACCACCGGCTTCGGTGGTTTGAGGTAATGTTGGAGCGTTATCTGACATTTATAACTCCTAAGCCTTTTCTTTAAAATCTTCTTCTAACCAATCCTTAATAACCTCAGCTGTAAGCTGTGGTTCATTAGAGGCAAGAGTACGAACTGCTTTGAGCAGATCTGCTTCCTTATGGAGGTTAGGAAGCTCAATACCGCCTTCATGATTGATTGTATATACCTGATCTGCCAGTTCCTTATTCTTGGCAATCAAGTTGAAATCGTCATAGCCATCCAATGCTGACTGAGAATCCAGTTCGTCCTGATCGACATCTGGATTGAGCTCGTCCTCGTCCTTGTGTAAGAGCTTGTTGAGCAGAGGACGAATGATAAAAATAATTACAATCAGCACGATGATGATTGAACCACCAATACGTACCAAGCGGTAGAAGAACTCCTGCTCGTACCATGGAAGTGGTGGTTTGATGTCACCATGTGGGAATGAAACTGTTTCTACTTTTACAAAGTCACCACGACTTTCATTTAAACCTAAGCCACCACGTACTAAGTCTGCGATCTTATCAAGATCTTCTTGTGAACGAGGAACGTAGGTAATGTTACCGTCTTTATCTAATTGCTTTACATAATCAACAGCAACTGACACTGTAAGTCTTTGTACTACATTAGAAGGTCTTACGGTGTGACGTAAGGTAGTATCAACTTCATAGTTTCTTACAGCTTCACGGCTTTCTTTTTTGTTGTCTGAAGTTGTAGAAGCAGCGTTTGCAGTACCATTCTTTAACTGCTGTGGAATAGAAGCATTTGCTGGAGGCTGATTTGATAAAGAACCAGGTACTCCATAAGGATTAGTCTTCTCATCATTTCCTGACTGCTCTTTTAAGGTCTCAGAACGCACAGCCTGTGAATCAGGGTTATATAACTGAGAAGTTTCTTCCTGAACAGTGGTATCCAAAGTTACATCAACTTCAGATGAGTAGTTACCTAAACCTAGCATTGGGGCTAAGATAGTATCTAACTTGTCACGGTACTGAGCTTCACGCATAGTGCGGATTTCAAACTCACGTTGTAACTTGTTTTCAGCTGTATCAGTTTTAACTTCAGCTGATAACTGTCTGCCCTGCTGATCGGTTACAGAAACGTCTTTACTCATCAGGTTATGAACTGATGAGGATACTAAAAAGCGAATTGAGTTTACGTTCTCTGGGGTTAAATAAGCGTTCTGCTTTAGTGTAACCACCACAGCTGCACTAGGTCTACTCTTTTCACGCGCAAAAACATTCTCTTTTGGAATTGCCAAAAGTACGGTTGCGTGCTGCACACCATCGATTCTTTCGATGGCACGAGCTAGCTGCACTTCACGACCGTGCTTAATTCTCTCATTTTCCATTCTCTGAGAGACACCAAAGCCGGTATCAGACATAATGATCTGATCACCTTCATCAGTTTTTTCCTGAGGAAGAGCAATACCTTGTCTTAACATCTTTTCAGTGATTTCATTGTAATCTTTAACATCAACTGAAATGGTGTTACCTGATAATCTGTACTTATAACCTTCGTTTTCTAAGAAGTCTAAAACACTACCGATATCCTGAGTTGAATACTGACCTAATCTACGCTCAGATTCTGGAGCTTTTCCTGATGAAGTGAAACTGATTACAGCAAAGATAATAGCAGCAACAAAGATTACTAGAAAACCTAAAATAATCAGACGGTGAACCATCTCACCATCTTTAAAGAAGCCTTTGATGCCAGATGTTTTAGAGGTATCAACATCGTCATCAACGCCAGTTGAAGGCATAGACTCAGTATTCTGTGCTACCAGATCTTTTGACTGACTGCTGTCTGTAGTTGTCAGAGCAGAAGATGTATCTTGCTCTTGACCGCCCTGCGCTACAGGAAAACCGTTGTCTGCCATTTTTTATCCTCACCGTAAAAGAATGCAGAACAAATTAGATCTGCATCTGAGATATTGTCTTATAAGCTTCAATCATTTTATTGCGAACCTGTAAGGTTGCATCGAATGAGATATTAGCTTTTTGGGTTGCGAGCATAACATCTGAAAGTGTCATTGATCTGTCACCCAAATCAAAACGAGTCTGTTTGTTTGTTGAGTCGTTTTGTAAATTATTAACTGTTTCAAAAGCTTCATTGAGCATGTTAGCAAAAGCACCAACGTTATCAGTCTGCTCAATTGGAGCAGCTCCTGCTGAACTTGTTACTTCTGGCTGATTAAATACAGGTGTGTTGTTAACATTCTGATTTAACATCTGGTTATCAGCTGATGCCATGCTTAAAGTGCGCATCTGTTGTTGCATCTTCTGAAGCTGAGCTAACATTGAAGTTGCACCAAGACCATTTATTGACATACTCATATATACCTCTAACTGTCAAAATTCAGACAGATTAATCTTTTACTGAAGTATATCTTTCAAGTACTGTGCCAACTTTTATCTATTGGTGTAAAACAATGTAAACATATACGTAGATTGTGCCTTTTTCCTATCTTTATTTCAAGAATTTAACCAAAAGCTAGCTAAAAGAATTGATATTACTCACTGTTTCACTTGCGTCTTTACCAAAACACGGAATAAAAC
>JBNMJE010000010.1:0-36536 GCA_050873645.1 Succinivibrio sp.
ACATCAGCAATAGCCAGATATAAATAACCATAAAAGAAATGATCTGTTTTCTTATCTTCAATTCTTAGTGTATCGAATGGATAGAATTCTACTTTTTTATCATCTGCGTTAATGCCAACTTCCTCTAGCAATTCACGTTTAGCTGCAGACACATATTCTTCACCATGCTGCATAACACCACCTACTACTGCGTCAAAAGTTCCAGGAGAATAATCTTTGCATAAAGTTCTAATCTCTACTAAAAACTTCCCTTCCCTGTTGCATACAGCTATGTATGAAGCTCGATGAGGAAGTTGTTTTTGACGCATTTCTTTTCTGGTAACAGTATTTATGACGTTATTATCTCTATCAACAATGTCGACTAACTCTTGTGCTGACATAATCTTTCCTATGAAGTGAATAAAATCACCTTTTTCTTTGTTCAAAATAGTCTTGCATATATAATGTGCAACAACAGTTCAATAACTCAAATATTATTCAACACCCACAAATATAGCAAACAGTTGCACTAATTACAGGATCTTATGGAAAAAGAAGAAAAAATAATTGCTCTTGAAGAAAAAATTGCATGGCTTGAAGAACAATTAGATGCTCAAGCAAATGAGCTTAATAATATCTACGACAAAATGGATAAGCTTGAAAGGCAGTTTAAGATTTTATACTCAAAAGTAGGTGATCCATACGCTACAAGAGCAATGAAAGATGAAGTTCCTCCACCTCATTACTAACATTGTATGAGCATGAATATAAATCGAAGCCAAAACAATAAGCCTCATACTATAAAAGATAAAAAATTATAGAAGTAAGTTTTGAATAAGAAAGGAAATGCTCTATAATTAAGTTAGAGGTAGGAGGTGGAACTCCTGCCCAAGGATGAACCTAGGTTACCATACAGGATGAGACCATAATAGTAAAACTAGGAACATCACAATAAATAAAAGTTTCATATTGAAACTCCTTTTTATAGTGATAACAAAGATCCTAGATACTAGATACTAGATACTAGATACTAGATACTAGATCATATCCCGATGATCCAGTACTAGGATCACCCTCATTCCACGAAGGAATGATGCATATTATATCACATACTTTTATCTTTTCTTTTTGTTTTATTTAGATAATTTTGTTATGAACTCTGTGTTCATCCTTTGTGTAGATATCTTATAAAACAATTTTATCCATTCTATAAGCTGTGACGAAAATTTCTGGATAAATTAAATTGAACCATAAAAGGCTATTCTTATGAGATTTTCTCAATTCATTGAATTGATAGTTCAGTAATAATAAAATGCTTCTGACAAATTCCATGACATAAGTCATGGATCATGAGACACCTAAATCTCATCCTTTTTAGAGGCAATTATGAATTTTATTAAAGCATTAGGCACAGTTGCTTTTTTCACTTTAGCTGTAACTGGTTGCTCAACATCAAATGAATATCTTGATTTATCTAATCCTGTAAGAGTTGTAGCAGAAGAGAGCAACGGTCCTACAGTTTGTGTATCTGATGTAACCGACAGCCGTGTATTCATTGGCGATGGAAGTAAAGAAGACACTCCATCAGGATCTGTTTTATCTGAGGAATACACCTCAAGAGCATATGCAAGATTAAAGACTGCAATTGGAGAACCTGCTGGTGGTTTATTACTGCCTAATGACAAGACAGTAGCATCAGTTGTTAAAGAGACCATTGAAAAAGCTATAGAAGACAGTGGTTATAACGTAGTTGAAAATGCAGCTGCTGAAGATCAAGGTGTAATCAATGTAGCTATCAGTATTAAGAAATTCTGGGCATGGCCTGAGAAAGGTGATTTAAATACCAGAATTAAGTCTGCAATTGAACTTGATGTTTATATGCAAGATGGCGCAACACAAAGACATTTGAATTTAAAGAATACCCAAACAAGAAAAGCTTTAACAGCTACAAAAGCTCAGTATAAGAAGGTAACCGAGGATTCTCTGTCTAACATCTATTATCTTGCTGCACAGAAATTTAGAGCTCTACCTAAGAACTAATCTTTTAGTTCACGTCATAAGGCAATCTCATACGATTGCCTTATTGCTTTACTTACATCATCTTACCGTTCAATTTGAGCTTTACTTTTCTTTTCTAAAACAGCATTGTCAAAAAGACCTTTAACAGGTTGAGTCCGTAGATGATAATTACAACACCACAAACGCGGTTAATGACTGTCATTACTTTAGAACTACTGTTATTTGATTTACCGTTAGCATTAAATAACCTGCTAAAAAGTGAGATTACAAAGATCAAACCTGTAAACCACAAAAATGAAGCAGAGATGATGCCTGACATAAATGGCAGAGCTTGGCTTGAGAGTAAAGTTACATGGAAGGCACCGAGCATCATTGTGCCATCAATGATAGCCTGAGGATTAAACCAGGTAACTACACAGGCTGAGGTAATAGTTTTACCTATTGGCATCGATGATTTATCTCTTTTAACTTCTTGTGCCTTACTTCTTAATAAGCTGATACCAATTCTGATAACCACAACACTTCCAACAAGTAGTATTGCAAGTTTTACAAATTCATATTTTTCCATTACAGAACCTACTCCGTAAAAGCAGGAAGCTGACAGACTGATATCAAAGAAAGCCACGATAATAGCTGTAAGAAAAGCTCTCTTTCTTGAATCATTTAAAGCTGAATTGATAACAAACAGGTTTTGCATGCCAATAGGAGCCAAATAAGCCAGCCCCATTGTTAAACCTTGAAAAAAGTAGGTGTACATTTCAAAATACCAACTAAATCAAAATACCAACCAAAATAATCTATACTTTTATAAAGTCTGATGTTAATCTTTGCTTAACATCTACGTTCTAATGCGATTTTGAAGACATTATATTTTTTTTAAATTTTTTGTAACCGACCAAAAATTGCTTTTTTACCCAACCAAGTTATGAACAAGAAACAAACTTTAGAAATTAACTGGCATCCTGATAAAAGCTCATCAGTCCCTGCTTACCAACAGATCGTTGATTTCTTTTTGTCATCTGTAAGCTCTGGCGCTTTTCCTATTGGGATGAAATTGCCTTCACAAAGAAAGCTCTCTGAAATCTTTATGGTGAACAGATCAACTGTAAGTACAGCAATTGCAGAACTATCTTCATATGGAGTTTTAAAAGGCAGTTTTGGAGCCGGAACTGAAATTGCTAGCAACACCTGGTCACTACTATTAAAAGGAAATCAAAACTGGTCTAGACATGTTCTGTCAGGAACCTTCAAAGAGAACATTTCTACCCTACAGGTAATCAATCAGCTAGAGTTTGATACAGAATTATTAAGGTTAGGTACAGGTGAAATTGACCACAGATTATTTCCTAAAGATTACCTAAAAGAAGCTCTTGCACTTACAGCTGATTCTGTAAAAGATTTAGGTTATCTTGAGCCATTAGGTCTTTATGAGTTAAGAGTAGAAATACAAAAGCACCTGCAAAAGCTTGGCATTAACACTACTCCTGATTGCATTCTAATCACCTCAGGATCTTTGCAGGCTCTACAGCTGATCTCTGTATGCTTACTAAAAAATGGCTCAAAAGTCTTTGTTGAAGCTCCATCATATTTAAAGTCTCTGCAAGTCTTTCAGTCAGCAGGCTTAGAACTCTCTGGCATCAGTATGGATAATGATGGAATTGAGTATTGGAAGATCCTGCCACAACTTAATAAAGCAAATCCTAATGAGGCTTCATCCGTTCTTTATACCATTCCAACTAACCATAATCCAACAGGCTGTTGCATGAGCAATAAAAGACGTCAGGAGCTTTTAGACTTCTGTCTAAAGAACAGATTACCTGTAATCGAAGATGGAGCTTATCAAGAACTCTGTTATGGAAACGAAACGTATACTCCCATAAAAGCCATAGATAAAAATGACATGGTAATTTACTTAGGTACCGCATCAAAGACCTTATCACCAGGTCTTAGAATTGGTTATCTGGTGGCACCTCAAGCTATCGTACAAAGATTAGGCGACGCTAAGATGCAGATGGATTACGGCGCAAGCTCATTGTCTCAATACGTCTTCATGCACTTTTTAAAATCAGGTATGTACGAGAGTTATCTTTTAAGATTAAAGTCAGTTCTACATCAAAGACTTTTAAATGCTCTAAAAGTTCTAAATGAGAATTTTGCAGATCTTGCTAAATGGTCAACGCCAAAAGGAGGCTTTTACATTTGGCTTACTTTTAATGATCCTGTAAAAATGGATGAACTCTTTAAAGAAGCGATTAAAGCAAAAGTACTGTTAAATCCTGGTGACATCTATGACTTTAAGTCAAATAATTCGTTGCGTCTATCTTATGCATACGTAAGCGAAAAGGAATTTGAAAAGGGAGCTTTAAGCTTAAAAGAGCTTATTCTCAAGATGAAGCATAAGGACTGATGAGATGAGATAAAACCACAAAGGCGTTATCCTTGTGCAGATACAATAAAGCTCCTGATTTTTACACCAAGAGCTTTAGATATTCTTTCTTTAGATAAGATTAGATAGAATCTTCTTTCTCATCTTTATCTTTTAAGTTTGCAAAGAAGGTTGCAAGGATTGGGCCTGAAATATTGTGCCATACAGAGAACACAGCACCAGGAACTGCAGCAATTGGGTTGATAGCACCAGATGCTGCTAACTTTGCAGCTAGAGCTGCAGCAAGACCTGAGTTCTGCATACCAATTTCGATAGCAAGAGTCTTCTTCTGAGCTAACTTCATGCCGAATACCTTACCTAATAAGTAACCGCATAAGTAACCAATGCAGTTATGTAAAGCAACAACTAAGAAGATGATAAGAGCTGTTTCTGCGATCTTTTCAGCACTTGCTGCAACAACAGCGGTAACAATAGAGATAATTGCAAATACACTGATTAAAGGTAAAGCAATAACAACCTTTCGTACCACAGTGCCAAATAAAGCATTGATAATTACACCACCAATGATTGGTAAAAGCACAATCTTAACGATTGACCAGAACATTGCAGCAGGATCAACTTCAATGTACTGATGAGCAAATAACCAGAATAAACCAGGAGTTACTAATGGAGCCAAGATAGTGGTGCATGAGGTAATGGTAACTGATAGTGGAACATCGCCTTTACCTAAATATGACATCACATTTGATGAGGTACCACCTGGACAGCAACCTACAAGTAACACACCAGCAGCTAAATCAGCTGATAGACCGAATACCTTTACTAGGAAGAATGCAATTAAAGGCATTAAGATGAACTGACCTACAATACCGATAATAACCTGAATTGGGCGATGGAATACCTCAGAGAAATCCTTTGGTGATAAGGTCAAGCCCATACCAAACATAACAACACCTAATAGGATTGAAACGTATGGTAATAAGAAAATGAAGCCTTGAGGGAAATAATAAGAGATTAAAGCAAAAACGATTACCCATAGAGCAAAGGTTTTACTAAAGAAAGCACTTACAGAAGCAAGAGTTCTTAATGCGTTTGACATACAATTTTACCTGTTGTTATTAGTTAATATGTGTCTGATATATTAGATCCATTATTTTAACTGTCAATAATTTGTGATCTGAGAGTAATTTTCAGAGAATTCACCATTAAAGATCAAATAAATAATCTCTTGCACTTATTCTATGCAATGTGAATTTTTACCAAGTTTGTAGCTAAAATTACCGCATAGATAGTTAAAACATACAATTAGTCACAAGCTAAATCAGACAAAAGAAGCGGTAATACACTTATGACCAAACCAATTATTGGCATCTTGCCACTGTATGACAGTGAAAAAGATAGCATCTGGATGTTGCCAGGCTACCAGAAAGGTTTAGAAAAAGCAGGTGCTCAGACTCTTATTTTTCCTTACACCAACGATGTAGATGAGATCTTAACTATAAGTGCTCTTTGCGATGGCTACCTGTTTACAGGTGGACAGGATGTAGATCCCAAACTCTATAATGAGAAAAAACAAAGTTATTGTGGAGAGATCTCCCCTGTTTTAGATACTCTTACAAAGCTTGTCTTTGAAGATGCCAAATTCTCAGATAAAGCCATACTAGGTATCTGCAGAGGATGTCAGATCTTAAATGTGCTCTTTGGTGGCTCTTTATATCAGGATCTTGATACTCAATATTCTAGCTCTAATGGAATTCATACAGAGCACCACCAGAACAAGCCTTATGACAGCACCTCTCATAAAGTTTCTTTAAATCACGATTCTTATCTTCAGAAACTGCTAAAAAAAGATGAACTTCTAGTCAACAGTATTCACCATCAAGGCATTAAAGATCTGGGTATAGGATTGAGCGTCAATGCTGTAAGTGAAGATGGAATTGTAGAAAGTATCAAGGCAAAAGACTACAACTTCATGCTAGGAGTACAATGGCATCCTGAGTACAACTACTTTAGAAATGAAGACAGCATGGCTATCTTAAAGGCCTTTGTCAAAGAGACTTCTGAAGAATTCTGTTTATAGTCTGCTTTACGTTGCAGGTAATTACAGTCTGCCTTGTTTACAGTCAAATTTGATTAGTAAGCAAAAACAACAATGGCCACTACTATTTTCATAATAATGGCCATTCAATCAGTAATTAGAAACTTTTAATACAAAGTACTATTACTTAAAGAACTCTGAAAGCTCAGCTACAACCTGCTTTTCAACAGCCTGTGCAGCTTCTCTAGATGGAGCGCTGATGCTGATGTAGGTCTTAAGCTTAGGCTCAGTACCACTAGGTCTTACAACAACTGAGCAGTTGCCTTCCATCTTGTACTTTAATACGTCTGACTTAGGAAGACCGTTTAAGCCCTTTGAGTAATCCTCAACGATCTCAATCTTCTTGTTAGCGAAGGTATAACCAACACCTACTTTCTCGTGGAACTTGTGCATGATATCTGCCATCTTAGCCATACCAGCTGAACCATCAAACTCGAAGCTGTGTAAAGTGTTCAAGCAGTAACCATACTTCTTGTATAGTTCTTCTAACTTGTCTAATAAGCTCAAACCGTGAGTCTTGTAGTAGCTGAACATTTCACAAATCATGTAAGCACCGTCAACAGCATCTTTATCTCTTACATAACCTGAAGTTAAATAGCCATATGACTCTTCAAAGCCGAATACATAACGGTCTTCTTCGTGTTTCTTCTCTAAGAAGCCGATCTGCTCACCGATGAACTTAAAGCCAGTTAAAACGTTAATAGTCTTTAAGCCATAGTTTGCAGCAATACGCTCTGCCATATCGATAGTTACGATGGTCTTAACTAATAGAGGATCTTTAGGTAAGGTACCATGTTTCTGTCTCTGTGAGCAGATGTAGTCTAGAAGTAACATACCAACTTCGTTACCGGTTAGTAACTGATACTCGCCTAGCTTATCCTTAACAGCAATACCTACACGGTCACAGTCAGGATCGGTAGCTAACATTAAGTCAGCACCAGTCTTCTGACAGTACTGTAAACCTAACTGTAAAGCTTCTTTGATTTCTGGATTTGGGAATGGGCAGGTTGGGAAGTTACCATCAGGATTTCTCTGCTCTTCAACGATGGTGATGTTCTTGTAACCTTCCTCGTCTAATACTCTGGTTACAGGCTCTAAACCAGTACCATTCAATGGAGAGTAAACGATAGCTACGTTCTTATCAACGCTCTCACCGTATAGAACTGACTGCTTCTTGATCTGAGCGATAAAGCTGTCTAAAACCTCTTCTTTAATATGAGATATCTTGCCTGCCTTGAAAGCCTCATCAAATGGAAGCTGCTTTACGTCAGCAAAGATATCTAACTTTTCAATCTCAGCTAAGATTTCAGCAGCAGCTTCTGTAGTGATCTGGCAACCGTCTTCACCGTAAACCTTATAACCGTTGTACTTACTTGGGTTATGGCTTGCAGTTAACATTACACCAGCTGATGTCTTTAAATAACGCACAGCATAAGATACTGTTGGTACTGGAAGTAATCTTGGCCAAATGAATACTTTGATGCCGTTTGCTGCAAATACACCAGCTGCGGTCTTTGCAAATACATCAGACTTAATACGGCTATCATAACCAATAGCTACAGATGCCTTGTCGCCATATTTTGCAACTAAGTAATTAGCTAGACCCTGAGATGCCTTAGCAACGGTGTGAACATTCATTCTGTTAGTACCAGAACCAATAACACCTCTTAAGCCACCAGTACCGAAAGCTAAGTTTCTGTAGAATGAATCTTCAATCTGAGCATCATCATATTTCTCAAGCTCTGCCTTAATATCGGCATTAGCATGCTTAAGCCAACGTTCATATTCGGATCTGTAGTCCATTTATTATCTCCAGTTAAAATATAAATATATTTGTAAATCGTTCAATCTGTTATCTTACAGCAAAGCATCTTTTATAGTCAGATTATGTTTTGTTGCACCTTTAGACAGCTTTAATAGACATATTTGTAATCCTAAACGTTTAGTTTTAGTTAAAACAGCCTTAGTGCCATCTAAAAATAATGTCCTATTTTCTCAAATATTAAGAAAAGTTACATCAGTCTTTTTAAGAAGTTGTGACTTAATTTATCGTTTCGGAAACAAAGAACCTCTAAATTAAAAAAAGTCCATGATTTTATGACGTCCACTGTCTAAAACTGTTAAGCAAAACTTATCCTAGAGACTTATTTTCAATTATTGCGCAATGACTATACGTATTTTGATAAAAGCTCACACTAGTTGTATAATGCGCAAACAAGTTTTTTTACCTTATTTATAAGAATTATCATGAAAAAGATTGTATTAACTGTTGCCGGTGCTTTAGCATTTTTGGCTACTTCTTGTGTTTCACTTCCAGATGCTGCAAGAAAATTAGACCTTAACGTTGATTCTGTTACATTTGCCAATGAAAACAACGTTGAAGGCTTTGATGTTGAATACACAGTTCACCATAATTCAAGCGCTCCAATGCCAATTGAAAATGTAAAGATTGAGATTGCTATCAATGGCAAGAAAGCTGCTACCTATGAGAATGACAAAAATAAAGAGTTACCAAATCGTGTAAACAACCACTTTAAAGTTTTCGTTCCAGCCAATCTTACCTATACAGTTGCCAAAGAGAGCTTAAAGTACACTCCAATGTTACAGATGATGGCAGAAACAACTGTTACTTTAATTGTTGATGATGACAAAGATTCATCTGCAGCAGCCTTTAACGTATCAAAGAAATTAAAGGGAGTAATCCATGCCCAATCTAACTAATGCAGAGTACAGAAAGAATTCTTTTGAGCCTAGAATTGCTATTGTTCAGCTAATTTTCGGCATCATTTACGCTTTCGTAACTGGTGTTGGTGTAATTCTAGCTTTTAAAGTTTATGAAGCTACTAACGAACAACCTTATATGCAGTACTTCTTTGTTCTGCTGTTCGGTATTTTAGCTTGTAAGAGTTTCTGGATCTTTGCCAACACAAGAATTGCTCAGAACACCGGTGTTCACACCAGTGCTACTGTAGAAAACATTGTACCTACACACGGCATCACCATTGTTGAAGGTATGTTACACATGCCTGATAACACCACTCTTCCTATCGAGAGTCGTTTTGCTGGTGAAACTGTAGGTCATGAATTAAAAAGAGTTTTAGAAGAAGTTAAATCTAAGAAAGTGCCAGCTTTATTAGTTAACAAGGATACCAAGCGTCCAAAGGGACAGTTCCTGATTAGAACTAAAGCAGGACACTTAGACGAAAACTTCGTAAATCAACTGAAAAATAAGTAATTAGGATATAGACATGAGTCTTTCAAGTACAAAAGAGATCCTATCTGGCAAAATTGCCATAGGTGAAAAAGTAACAGTTGCAGGTTGGATCCGCACTCGTCGTGATTCAAAGGCTGGTTTCTCATTTTTAGCTGTGAACGATGGTTCAGGCTTTGATAATGTTCAGGTTATCGCTCCTAATACACTTAATAACTATGAGTCTGAAATTTTAAAATTGACTACTGGTTGCTCAGTTGTAGTAGACGGTACCTTAAAGGCATCTGAAGGTAAAGGTCAGGCATATGAGATCAATGCTGACAAAGTATTTGTAACAGGTTTTGTAGAAGATCCTGATACCTACCCTATGTCTGCAAAGCGTCACAGTGTTGAGTACTTACGTGAGTATGCTCACTTACGTCCACGTACTAACTTAATGGGCGCCGTAATGCGTATTCGTAACACAGTAGCTTATGCAATTCACTCATTCTTCCAGCAGAATGGCTTTATGTGGGTTGCAACTCCACTTATCACCTCTTCAGACTGTGAAGGTGCAGGTGAGATGTTTACTGTAACCAACTTCGACTTAAACAACGTTCCAAAGAACGATAAGGGCGAAGCTGATTTCTCAAAGGATTTCTTCGGTAAGCACGCTTATATGACTGTATCTGGTCAGTTAAACGTTGAGACCTATGCTTGTGCATTCTCAAAGGTTTACACCTTTGGTCCTACCTTCCGTGCAGAGAACTCAAACACTACTCGTCACTTAGCTGAGTTCTGGATGGTTGAGCCTGAGATGGCATTTACAGATCTTGATGGTTGTGCAACCACTGCTGAGAAGTTACTAAAATACGTTTTCAAGACTGTCCTAGAGCAGCGCGCTGATGATATGAAGTTCATCGCAGAGCGTGTAGATAAAGATGCTATTACTCGTTTAGAGCACTTCATCAGCTCAGACTTTGCTAAGGTTGACTATACCGATGCAATCGAGATCTTAAAGAAAGCTACTAAGAAGTTTGAGTACCCTGTTGAGTGGGGTATCGATCTTCAGTCAGAGCATGAGAGATATCTAGCAGAAGAGCACTTTAAAGCTCCTGTTGTTGTAAAGAACTACCCTCGTGATATCAAGGCATTCTACATGAAGCAGAATGACGACGGTAAGACCGTTGCTGCAATGGACGTATTAGCTCCAGGCATCGGTGAGATCATCGGTGGTTCACAGCGTGAAGACAATTTAGAAAAACTAGACAAGCGCATGGATGAGCTTGGCATGAACAAGGATAGCTACTGGTGGTACCGCGATTTACGCCGCTACGGTTCAGTACCTCATTCAGGTTTCGGTTTAGGCTTTGAGCGTTTAATCGTTTATATCACAGGTGTTGGTAACGTAAGAGATGTAATTCCATTCCCACGTACACCTCACAGCGCTGAGTTCTAATTAGATTCACTGATCTTAAGATCAAGTCAAAATAACCTTTAAGAGATCTCTATATGAGATCTCTTTTGTTTCTAGAAATCAATCATTGCAAATCAATACTGATCGATGTACTTATCTTAGCTATTTGCGTATTTTTTTGGTGCAAATCACAATTATTTCTGTCTATTTTATTATTTTTGTAAAAACTGTTGCTTTTTTGAGCTAGTATAAAGAAAAGATTTTTTGAGGACAGATTTTATGTTTATAAGCTTTAACGGTTCATGGTGGTGCCCTGCTTGATTGCGGGTCGAACTGTTATGCTTAAAAGAAACCCGCATTATTGCGGGTTTTTTCGTTTTTGGACACAGGAATATGAAACTAATAAACTTTCAGACTAAATATTTAAAAGATGCTCATCTCTTTTACAAAGAGTACTGTCATAAGGACAACACCGTATTACTTGAGTCAGCAGAAATTGTTGATAAAAGCGGTGTTCAAAGTTTAATCGGCTTATCAGCTGCCTTAAAAGTTACCTGCGATGATTTAAAAGTAACAGTTAAAGCTCTCAACCAAAATGGTCTTGGTCTTGCTTCAATGTTAGCTAAAAGCCTTGACACCGAGCTTTTACAGGATTCTTTTTCCATTACCTATAAAAGACCTGACAAGAATTTAGACGAAGCTACAAGACTTAAAGCAGAAGGTCCTATGACCGTCATGAGAAAGTTGCAGGCTCTTTTAAAACCATGTGAAGGTATCTTTGTAAGTGGAGTGATTGCTTTTGACTTTATCAATAACTTTGAGTACATAGGTGATGTGCCTAAAGGAAAAAATCCTTGTTCTGATTATGGCTTCTACGTATTTGATATTTCAATAAGATCAAATCATGTACACAAAGAAACAACAGTAAACGCTTATGTCTTTAATGAGGAGTCTTACAAAGAAACTGCTTTTGAAGCTTTAGATATCAGAGATAAGATCGATACTTTCAAATCTGAAGACACCTTACAGCTTCATTTGGGCATTAAGCCTCAAATCAATCCTGATCTTGATGATGAGAAGTTTGGCAAAATCGTAGGTGAGATAAAACAGCATATTATCGACGGTGATGCTTTCCAGGTGGTTCCATCAAGAACTTTCTCATACAAGTGTGATGATCCTCTTTTAGCTTACTCTTACTTAAAGAAATTAAATCCATCCCCTTACATGTACTACATCAAAGATCCAAAGTTCACTATCTTTGGAGCAAGTCCAGAGTTTGCTGTACGCTTTGAAGCTGAGAATAGAATGGTTTCAATCAGCCCTATTGCAGGTACTAGAGCGCGCGGACTTGATGAGAATGGCTTAATTGACAGAGAGCTTGACTCAAGAATTGAGCTTGAATTAAGAACTGACAAAAAAGAGGTTGCCGAGCATTTAATGCTAGTAGATCTTGCACGTAATGATTTAGCCAGAATTTCAAAACCAGGTACCCGCTATGTAGACAACATGCTACACATTGATAAGTACCAGTCAGTAATGCACTTAGTTTCAGATGTTCATGGAACGCTGCAAGATGATTTAGACGCTCTACATGCATATCAGGCATGTATGAATATGGGTACCTTATCAGGAGCTCCAAAAATTAAAGCACATGAAATCATCTACAAGTATGAAGGTAAAAAGAGAGGTTCTTACGGTGGAGTCATCGCCATCTTAGGAAATGACGGTTCATTTGATTCATGTATTGCCATTCGTTCAGCCTTTGTTAAAGACAAAACAGCCTATGTACAGGCAGGTTGCGGTGTAGTCTTTGACTCAGACATCAAAGCTGAGTGTCAGGAAACCGTAAATAAAGCTCGTTCAGTATTAACCGCTCTTGCAATGGCTCAGGAGAACTAATCATGAAAAACACCATTATATTTATTGATAACTTCGACTCTTTTACCTACAACTTAGTTGATGAGTTAAAAGTATTAGGTAACAACGTATTAGTTTACAGAAACGATACTGATGTAGAGCTAATCTCAAAGATAGCCAAAGAGCATAAAGACTTAGGCGAAAAAGTAATCATTATGCTCTCACCTGGTCCTTCATCTCCAAATGATGCTAATAACCTGATCCCAATTATTAAAGATAATTTAGGCAAGTACCCTATGTTAGGTATCTGTTTAGGTCATCAGGCTTTAGGTCAGGTCTTAGGCGGTAAGGTTGAACACGCACCTGTGATCGTTCATGGTAAGGCATCTATGATTGAGCATAAAGGAGAACTGTGCTTTAAAGATCTGCCAAATCCATTAAAGGTTGCAAGATACCATTCATTAGTAGTTACCAATCTACCTTCTGATGTACAGGTACTTTCAACTTATGACAATATGTGTATGTCTTTATATAGCAGCAAGTACAACGTCTTAGGCTTTCAGTTCCATCCTGAGTCAATTATGAGTACTTACGGCAGAAAGCTCTTAAAGAACGCTATTGAAGAGTTGTAGTAGAAATTATGAAGTATTTGCACCAGAATTCAGGACTTACTAAAGGCACTAATGTGATGCTAATCACAGACAAGTATGCTATTAAGTACACTTTTGGTGCAAATTATCGAAATTTAAGATTATTTTGTAAATTTTATTGTCTTTAATAAACAACTTGTTTTATTATCAAGTTATAGGATTTTTACATAAATCATTTTTAAAGAGATTACAAATGAAAGTTGCATTACAAATCACATTAAACGGTCGTTGGTGGCGCCTCGTGTTATAGCGGGGATTTTGTGTTTGTATATACTACTTTTATCAGGAAACCCGCTTAGTGCGGGTTTTTTTATTGTTTCAAACTGCACTAAGCGATAGTCAAAGTTTAGAAACTCATGGAGAAAATAAAAATGAAAGAACAACTAGAAAAGTTATTCAATCACAATTCACTATCTTTTGCTGAAACTCAGGACGCTTTCTCTGAAATCTTTGAAGGAAAGGTTGATCCTGTTGTTTTAGGTTCATTCCTAACAGCTTTAAAGATGAATGGCTATAGCGCAGACGAAATTGGCGGTGCAGCAACTGCAATGATTGGAGCTGCTGAACCATTTACCCGTGATTCCTCAGTTGATGTAGGTGAAATCGTAGGTACCGGCGGTGATAAATTAAAGACCATCAACATTTCAACAATTTCAGGTATTATCTGCGCTACTTTAGGTTTACACGTAGCAAAACACGGTAACACAGCAGTCTCATCAAAGACTGGTGCTTCAGATGTTTTATCTCAGTTAGGTTATAACGTAAGAGCTTCAAAAGAAGCTACAAGACGCGCTCTTGAAAACGAAGGTTTTGCTTTCTTCTTTGCTCAGGTTTATCACAAGGGAATGCGTTTTGCTGCCCCAGTTCGTAAAGCTTTGGCAACCTCTACTATCTTCAATATCTTAGGACCTTTAACCAATCCAGCTCACGTAAACTACGAGCTTTTAGGATGCTATGACGTAAACCTGTTAGAGACTTTAGCTAAAGCTCTAAAACTTACCGGTGTTCAAAGAGGCATGGTAATCAATGGTAACGGTATGGATGAGATCTCTATCTTTGGTTCAACTAAGGTATCAGAGTTATTAGCTGACGGTTCTGTTAAGAACTATGAGTTAACCAATAAAGATTTTGGAATCACTGGTAACTACACTCAAAACGATCTATTAGGTGGTACCCCTGAGGAGAATGCACAAACTGCAAGAATTATTCTTTCAGGTAAAGGCAATGATGCACACAATGCAGTAATTTGTGCCAACGTAAGTGCAATGTTGCATTTAGCTGGCAAAGCAGAATCATTCAAAGACGGTTTTGAGATTGCAATGGATGCGGTTAAATCTGGTCGTGGCATTGAGAAACTTGAGACTATTGCCAAAATTACAAATGAAGCTTAAGTCTTTATAGTTTTAGTATCAGAATCAAAATAGGATCATCAAGGTAATAGATAATCAAGGTAAAAAATGCTACACACAGAGCCACTAACACCGCAGGCAAAAAGTTATCCTGGACTTAATCATGAAGGTCTTGAAGGTACTGTACTTGCCACCATCATCAACAAAAAAGTTCTTGATGTAAAAGAGATTGTCTTAAAAGGACAAAGAACTTCACCTTTAAGATCATTGTCAAAAGCACTTGTGAAAAAAGATAGCAGAAACTTTATTCTAGAGTGCAAACAGTCATCCCCTACCTTAGGAGATTTTTGCAAAGACTTTGATTTAGACAAGTTAATTTCTTGCTATGAAAAAAGAGCTTGTGCCATTTCTGTTCTGTGTGAAAAACATTTTTTTAAAGGCTCACTTGATTACTTAAAGTATGTAAAAGAGCATTGTTCGCTGCCTGTGATCTGTAAAGATTTCATCATCTGCAAAGAGCAGATTGATGAAGCTTACATAGCAGGTGCTGATGCAGTTTTACTGATGTTAAGTGTGCTTACAAAGGCTAAATTTGAAGAACTTTTCGATTATGCACATTCTCTTGACATGGATGTGCTAACAGAAGTTGATGACAAGAACGATGCCTTGTACGCAATTTCTAAAAAGATTGAAATTGTTGGTATCAATAACCGCAATTTAAGAACTTTAGAAGTTAATCTTGAGAATGCTAAAGAGTTAAATAAGCTCTTTGATTCAAAAGTAAAAGTCGTATCTGAGTCAGGTATTCATACTCATAATGATTTAGTCTCATTAAATCCAATTAGAAACTTTTTAATCGGCTCATCTTTAACTGCTCAAAGCGACGTAGTCTTCAAAGCAAACTCTATGCTTTATGGATTAAATAAGCTTTGTGGTCTGACCACAATCGATGCTGTAAGAGCAGCTGTTAACAATCACGTCTCAATAGGAGGCCTTATCTTTGCACCTAAGTCACCTCGCTTTGTAAGTGATGAGAAGGCTCAAAGTTTTGTAAAAGAATTTAAAGGACAAATTCGATTTGCAGGTGTCTTTGTAGATGCATCTGTAGATGAGATGGTAAATAAAGTTAACTCTGTTGGTCTTGATTACCTACAGTTACATGGAAACGAGTCTTTAGCTACCATAAAAACTCTAAAAGAGCTTCTACCTGATACTGGCATTATCAAAGCTTTTAACATTAAAGACATAAAAGACTTTGATAAGGTTAATGAATACTTACCTTTTACTGACTTAATTATTCTTGATTCATCAAATCCAGGTTCTGGTACCAGTTTTGACTGGAATTTAATTCCTGCATCACTTGATAAGTCAAAGTGCTTACTTTCAGGTGGTATTGGTCCTGACAATGTAGAAAAAGCCTTAAGTTACGGTTTTGCAGGACTTGATCTTAATTCAAAGCTTGAAAAAACAAAGGGCATCAAAGATGCTCAGCTTATCAATGAAACCTTCAAGCTTATAAACAATTACTAAAATACGGAGTATATCATGACAATTTTAAATCCTTTCTTTGGTAAATACGGCGGACAGTATGTTCCAGAGGTTTTACTACCAGCATTAAACCAGTTAGAAAAGACTTTCGTAGAAGCCAGAAACGATCCTGAATTTAAAAAAGAGCTGAGCGATTTATTAAATAAATATGCAGGTCGTCCTACTCCATTAACCTTGTGCAGAAACATCACTAAGGGTACCAAAACTAAGATCTATCTAAAGCGTGAGGATTTACTGCACGGTGGTGCTCATAAAACCAATCAGGTTTTAGGTCAGGCATTACTGGCAAAACGCATGGGTAAAACCAGAATCATCGCAGAGACCGGTGCAGGTCAGCATGGTGTAGCAACTGCTTTAATCTGTGCCCTGTTAGGATTTAAGTGCCGTATTTATATGGGTGCTACCGATACAGAAAGACAAAAACCTAACGTATTTAGAATGAGACTTATGGGTGCTGAAGTGGTACCTGTAAACGTAGGTGCAGCAACCTTAAAAGAAGCTTGCAATGAAGCTTTACGTGACTATGCTGCTAACTTTGAAAACACTCACTATATGATTGGTACCGCAGCAGGTCCTCACCCATTCCCTACCATCGTACGTGAATTCCAAAAAATCATCGGTGAAGAAATTCATGAGCAGATCTTACAAGAAGAAGGACGCCTACCTGATGCTTGTATCGCTTGCGTTGGTGGCGGTTCAAACGCTATCGGTATGTTTACAGATTTCTTAGATACTGATGTACCTTTATACGGTGTTGAGCCTTATGGTTTAGGCATTGAAACTCCTAAACACGGTGGCACTATTGCAAGAGGTACTGATGGTATCTTCTTTGGCGCTTACTCAAAGAACTTACAGACTCATGATGGTCAGATTAACGAGTCTTACTCAATTTCAGCAGGTCTAGATTTCCCATCAGTAGGTCCTCAGCATGCTTACTTAGGAGAGACTGGCAGAGTTAAATACGTTGGTGCTACCGATGATGATGCTCTTGAGGCTTTCGTAGAACTCTCTCAGCAAGAAGGTATTATCCCAGCTCTTGAGTCTTCACACGCTTTAGCTTTTGCTTTAAGACTTATGAGACAGAATCCAAACAAAGAGCAGATCCTAGTAGTAAATATCTCAGGTCGTGGTGACAAGGATATTTTCAATGTATCAAATATTCTTGAGAAGAAAGGCTGTGTAACTGAGCACGGTGTATCAACTGAAAACTTAAAGGTTACAAAGTAAGGAGAGTATCATGGAAAACCGTTTTGAAAACCGATTTGCTGAACTTCAGAAAAAAGGCGAAGGCGCATTTTTACCTTTTGTAACCTTATGTGATCCAGATTATGAGACTTCACTTAAGATCTTAAAAGCTTTAATTAAAGGTGGTGCTGATGCTTTAGAGTTAGGCTTCCCATTCTCTGATCCTTGTGCAGATGGTCCTGTAATTCAAAATGCTGATAAAAGAGCTTTAAACTCAGGTGCTACCACCGACGATTTCTTTAACCTAATTCGTGAAATTAGAAAAGAGAATGACTCAATTCCTGTAAGTATCTTAGTTTATGCAAACGTAGTTGTAGCACGTGGTATCAATAAATTCTTCCACGACGCTCATGAAGCTGGTATTGATGGCGTGTTAATTCCTGATGTTCCATGTAACATGCTTCATACTTGTGAGGACTTTGAAAAGTGTGCTCGTGACAATGGCGTACATACAGTGTTAATTGCACCTCCTAATGCTGATGAAGCTACTTTAGAGGAAATTGCAAAGCACTCTAAAGGTTACACTTACGTGCTATCACGCTTTGGTATTACAGGTACAGAAAATACCTTTGGTAAACCTGTAAAAGTGATCAACAGAATTAAAGAGCTAAATGGCGCTACCCCTGTTTTAGGATTTGGCATTTCAACACCTGAGCACGTAAAACAGGCTCTTGAGACTGGTGCTAAAGGAGCCATTGCAGGTTCAGCCTGTGTTAAAATAGTTGAAAAGAATCTTAACAATGTACCAAAGATGCTTGAAGAGCTTGAAGCATACGTTCATTCGATGAAAGAAGCTACTAGAGCATAAGATGTTTGCATTATTTTGGTAGTTAAAGATGGCGTATTTTATACGCCATTTTTATTTGAGAGGAACTAATGAAACTTTTTTCTACAAAAGAAAATCTGCTGTTTATGGCAGGTCACTTTGCTACAGATCTTTGTCATGGTTCTCTTCCTGTGATCTTAGCTTACATGTATCAGGCAGGCAGACTTGATTCATACTCATCAGTTGCTATTCTAATGATGGCAAATACTGTATTAAATGCAGTAATTCAGCCATTAGCTGGTAATCTAGCTGACTCAAAACCAAGACCTTACTTAATGAGTATCGGTATTGCTTTAGCGTTCCTAGGCATCATGTTTTTAGGTTTTGTTGAAAATAAAATAATCCAATTCTTGCTGGTAAGCTTAATTGGACTTGGTGCTGCCCTCTTCCACCCAGCAGGTGGCAAAATGGCCAATGTTTTTGGTGGGTCAAGACTAGGTAAAAGCATGTCCATCTTCTCTGTAGGTGGCAACCTAGGTATGGCATGCGGACCATTCTACTTTACTGCTTTCTATATTCTCTTTGGTCTAGACGCTACTCTTACCATGTGTATTCCTGGCATTGCCATTATCATTGTCTTCATGTTAAGAAACCGCTACTACACTCTAGCCTGCCTACACCACAATAAAGAAGTTAAAAAAGCCTTTGCGCAAAACGATCAGAAAGAAAATGTTAAAGGTTTCTTATATCTAGTCTTCATTCTGTTTGTGCGTTCTGCTGGTTGGTACTCATTCGTATCTTTCTTGTCACTGTACTACATGCATAAGCTCAATATCTCTGATGAGATTGCTACCCTGTTAAACGGTATGGTTGCTCTTGTAGGCGCATTAGCTACCTTCTCAGGTGGTACAGTATCAGATAAGATTGGTTTTAACAGAATTATTACCTGGGCATCATTAGCCTCAGCTCCATTTATCATTCTATTCACTCAAACAGACAATCCTGTGATTGCAACCTTGCTGTTAATTCCTTTTGCTTTGTTATTCTTTGCAGCAATGTCACCTACCGTAGTTGTAGGACAAAAGCTTCTATGCAAGCACGTTGGTATGGCAACAGGATTTACCATCGGTCTGTCAATGAGTTTTGGTGGTCTAGTTGCACCTTTAATTGGTAAATTAGGCGATGAATACGGTATTGAATACATCATGTATGCAGTAGCTTGCTTTATCACATTAGCTGCTATTGCTACCATCTTCCTGCCAAAGGTTGATGCTAAAGCTTAATGTAAAAGCTCTAATTTTAGATCAGGATTGATACAGCCAGCTTAACGCAGGCTGTATTATTTTTAATTAGAATTTGAAGGTACAGGCTTGCCATCATCGCCGATGGTCATTGGCTTTGCTTTTCCAAGATCTTCAGAGTCAGAATTATTCTTATCATCGTTACTCTGTACAGCATCAGCTCCAATAGGTTTTCCATCATCGCCAATTGAAGCTACTCCGCCTCCAGGTGTAAAGACCTGTACTTCTGGAGCCTTATCCTCTTCTTTATCTGTTTTAAGGGCTGATAGAGGATCATCAGAAGAGGTCTCTAAGACATCATTTTTAACAGGAGTTAAACCATCGTTTGGCTGCTTTGGTTTTAGTGAATAATCTTTAGGAGAAGCATCTGCTGGCTCTTTAGTTAAATAGTCTGGTAACAAAGTTACAGTACCATTGTAATTTTGTACCATCTTATTAAGCCTTGAGCAGTCAGATAAAATCTTATCAGAGATATCAAAAAAGCCTTCTAAAGGTACAGAATAAACTCGAGGCTTCATTCTCATACCTTGCAGTAGCGCAATATGTAACTGACCACCTTCGCCGATCTGTAAGAAAAGATCTGAGAGTTTTTTCTGCTGTGATTTGGTAAAAGGTGCAAAGATAATTCGTGAAGGAGGAACAATCTGACCTCTCATTGAATATTCCTGTACCTTATCAACTAGGAATCTTGCAAAGACATATCCCCTGTTTGTATCGTTCATGGAGATATCTAAAGCAGGTACATCAAGTTCAAAAGCAGGAGTTGCACTTTGATACATACAGCCTGTTTTAAAACTGTATTTATTGGTAAGTGATCTTTGAACTGTAAATACAGCCTGTCTGTGCATTACCGTGCGATCGATCTGCAAAATCTTAGCAGGAGAGCCATTATTAAAAGTATTATCGTGGCTGTCTAATAATCTCCATACATATGAGGATGAAATAGACCAACCAGAATTCATAACAGCACTACAAGTATAAGGTTGTAGTGAGAGCAGTAATGCCGATGTAAGAAGTGCCTTTTTAATCATAGGATTATTGTATTACAGATTTTCTGTGATTAAAGAGGTTAAGTCACAAAATGACATTTAAAATGAAAAAGGCTGACTTTACGTTTTATTTGTACAGTCAGCCTTTAAGATTAAAAGATCTCTATTAGTACAGAATTCTGCACTTTAAGGTACCTTCAATCTGCTTTAATAAAGGAACAACCTTCTCAGGCTCCTTTGAGTGAATATCCATAACCACATAACCAATCTCGGCTGTAGTCTGCAGATACTGAGCTGCAACGTTGATGTCCAACTTTGCAAAGATCTCGTTGATCTGACGCATTACACCAGGAACGTTCTTGTGGATGTGTAATAGACGAGATACGTTCTCTCTGATTGCTGGTAATGCAACTTCTGGGAAGTTTACAGCAGTTAGAGTTGAACCATTATCTGAGTACAGAGCTAACTTCTCAGCAACCTCAGTACCAATGTTGCGCTGAGCTTCCTCAGTACCAGCACCAATGTGAGGAGTTAAGATCACGTTATCAAACTCACGTAGTGGAGTTACAAACTCTTCACCGTTCTTTGAAGGCTCTTTTGGATATACGTCAACAGCAGCGCCTGCTACCTTACCTGAACGTAAAGCCTCGCATAGAGCATCAATATCAACCACAGTACCACGAGATGCGTTTAAGAAACGTACACCGTCTTTCATCTTGGCAAACTGCTCTTTACCAATCATACCCTTGGTAGTTGCTGTCTCTGGTACGTGTAAAGTAATAATATCTGATCTTTGGAGTAACTCGTCTAATGTAGCTACCTGCTTTGCGTTACCTAAAACCATCTTGTTCTCGGTATCGTAGAAGATTACAGATAAACCTAAAGCTTCAGCTAAAATACCTACCTGAGTACCGATATGGCCGTAGCCTACAATACCGATAGTCTTGCCACGAGCCTCATGACAGCCTGTTGCAGCCTTGTTCCAACCACCACGGTGTAATAAAGCATTACGAGCAGGAATATCACGTAATAACTGTAAATATTCGCCAGTTACTAGTTCAGCTACAGAACGAGTATTTGAGAAAGGAGCATTGAATACTGGAATACCAAATTCAGCAGCTGCTTTTAAGTCAACCTGATTAGTACCAATACAGAAACAACCAATACCAATTAACTTTTTAGCATGAGATAGAACTTCTCTTGTTAAGTGGGTGCGTGAACGAATACCGATAAAATGAACATTCTCAATTTTATCTAAAAGCTCTTGACCATCTAAAGCTTTCTTTAAGTACTCAACGCTTGTGTAGCCAGCCTTTTTTAAAGACTCTACAGCACTTGGATCAACACCTTCTAATAATAAGATCTTAATCTTTGACTTTTCTAAAGATAATGAAGGATGCATGTTAACCTCTGTGATTTAGTAGTTTGTTTAATCATTAAAACAGAAATGCCCAACTTTACATTGGGCATTATTCTAGTTATTTCTTTGACTGATTTACCTTTCGGCGCTCAAGCACAGCATTATTCAGAAGCTCGCATATAGCCTCTGTGTCTTCTATGTTGATGCACGCGTCAGTAATTGACTGTCCGTAAACTAAGTTACGTAAATCCTTTGGAAGATCCTGACGGCCTTCAACTAAGTTAGACTCAAGCATTAAACCGAAGATGCGGTTGTCACCAGCTGCAATCTGAGCTGCAACATCCTTAGATACATCAACCTGCTTCTTGAACTGTTTGTGTGAATTTGAGTGAGAAGCATCGATCATAACCATTGGTTTTAGACCAGCTTTCTCTAATGCCTGACAGGTATTCTCAACATCCTTAGCACTGTAGTTAGGCTCATGACCACCACGTAAAATTACGTGACAATCCTCGTTGCCCTTAGTGTGAACAATAGCAACGTGCCCCATCTTACTTACTGACATGAAGGTGTGTTCGTTAGCTGCAGCGATTGTTGCGTCAATAGCAATCTTTACAGAGCCATCGGTTGCATTCTTAAAGCCGATTGGGCATGAAAGACCTGAAGCTAACTGTCTGTGTAACTGAGACTCAGTGGTACGAGCTCCAATAGCGCCCCATGCGATGAAGTCATCAATGTACTGAACTGTAATTGGATCTAAGAACTCAGTTGCAGCAGGCATACCTAAGCTGTTAATGTCGCAAAGTAGCTTACGAGCAATTCTTAATCCACGGTTGATGTCATGAGAATCATCAAGACTTGGATCATTGATAAGTCCCTTCCAACCTACAGTAGTACGTGGCTTTTCAAAGTAAACACGCATGATCACGATTAACTGATCTTCGTACTTCTGACGAAGTTTCATTAAACGGTTAGCGTATTCGATAGCAGCCTGGGTGTCATGAACTGAACATGGACCTGCGATAACGATTAGTCTGTCGTCTACGCCGTTGTAAACATTATGGATCTCTCGTCTTGTCTGAGAAACAATCTGATTGGTAAATTCTGTTGCTGGGAATTTTTCAATTACAGCAATTGGAGGTAGCACCTGGTACATTTCACTAATTCTCGTATCTACAATACCGTGCCCTGCCTCATTAGGCGGGGTCAGGTTTAAATTCTTATCAATGGTCATAAAAGCCGCCTAATTAATTAAAAGAATAAAATCGCCAATAATAATAGTTTGAGGAGTTAAATGAAGACTTACACGAATTGCTTGTCAAAATACTGTTTTTAGTATTCCCCTGTATTATCAAATTATTAGTATTCACGATTATTACCTAATATAAATTAAACAAAAAAGGAGGTCAGTAACAATACTGCCTCGCTGTCCTAAACTCTAGGAGTAGTTCATTATAATGACGAATAGACAAGATCTTCAAGTCAAATAGACGTTTTGAACGAAAAATATCAAAAATGTCAGTTATTTTGCGTTAAATTTGAAGACTTTTTTAAAGGATAAGTACACCTGCATAACTGATAAAATAAGGCTTTTAGCAAAAAGTAAGGCACAGTGCTAAATTTTTGCAAACTGTGCCTATTTTGTAAAAATTCCAATGAAACGTTCTGTCTTAAAAAGATGCAGAGTTATTCACTTACCTAGAGATCTAACACTAAGGTTACAGGACAGTGATCTGAACCTAGAACATCTGTTTCAATCTTAGCATCAAGTACTTTGTCCTTTAGCTCATCGGACACAAAGAAGTAGTCAATTCTCCATCCTACGTTCTTCTTTCTTGCAAAAGTTTTATATGACCACCAGCTGTACATGTCAGGTTCATCACCATGGATAAGTCTGAAGGTATCAATGTAACCTGAACTTACCATCTTATCTAAAAAGGCGCGCTCTTGCGGTAAGAAACCAGTGTTATTAACATTAGTCTTAGGTCTTGCTAGATCAATTTCCTTATGTGCAATATTAAAATCGCCACAAACTACAATTGGCTTGTCTTTTCTTAGCTCCTGAGCATATTTAAAGAAACTGTCAAAAAAGCCCATTTTATAAGGAACACGTTTAAACTCGCCTGTAGGTTTGCCACTTTCATCTAATATGGCAGCACCACCATTTGGGAAATATCCATTAAAGAAATGGAACTTTTCAAACTCAAGATGAATGATTCTACCTTCACCTTTATATTCTTCATCTGGAAGTTCAAACTCAACAGATAATGGCTTTAATTTGGTAAATACTGCTGTTCCTGAATAGCCTTTTTTAACAGTTGATGAGCAGAAAAAGCTCTCATAACCAGGTTTATTTTTTAAATCGTCAGATAACTGATCTGTGCTTGCCTTGGTTTCCTGAAAACCGATTACGTCATAATCAGTATTTCTAAACCAGTCAAAGCCTTCTTTAGCAGAAACAGCTCTGATACCATTGATGTTCCAAGAACTTAATGTAATTGCCATACCTTACGCCAATATTATTGTGATTACTGTTGTTTGTAATTACTGTTGTTTGTAATTACTGTTGTTTGTGATTACAGTTATTTGTGATAACTGCTGTCTGTGATCACGGCAGTTAATCATTGTTATGACAACTTACTTTACCAAGTTGTCAGTATTAGTATCAATGCCACCGCCTAAAGCTGTCATCAATGATACTGTTGCCTCAAGATTATCTCTTTTTGCACCTAAATAAGCAATTTTTGCGTTTCTCATGGTATCAGCAGCATTCAAAAAATCAGTAAGAGCTACTAAGCCAGCTTCATAGCGAACTTTATAACGCTCGTAATTTCTTACACTCAACTCATAGCTTTGCTTGAAGGTTACTAACTCCTGACGGTACAACTTCACATCAGTAATCAAGTCATACACTTCTTGAACTGACTTTATGTAATCTGATACGAAGTTAAGCTCTGCTATATCAATATCCTTAAGTGCGCTCTTTTTCTCAATATTAAGCTTATTAAAGTTTAAAAATGGCATGGTAATCGCAGCCCCTAAAGAGCCTATAGGATTTGATAAGAAGCGAGCAAAGGTATCAGTATCTCCTGATGACACTGCAGCTGAAAAGGTCAAATCTGGAAAGAATGACATCTTCTTTTCATTATAGTTAGCATAACTTTGCTTTAACAAAGCCTCATCTTTCATAAGATCAGGTCTTCTTTGCAGAAGTTTTGATGGTACTGATAATGAAAAATCAGGAACTGTAGCATCATCTAATGAAGCTACATCTACGTTTTTATCAGCTGTAATACCTAATACAGTATCAAGAGCTGTTCTTGCTTTTTCAAGTGAAGCTCTTCTTGAGTCTAATGTTGACTGTACCTTTAAATGGTTAATTCTTGCGTCATCCAAATCAAGACTGTCGGCAGCACCTGCTTGGTACTTTTTGTCAACTAAATCTAATCTAACCTTAGAGTCATTAAGATCATCCTCGCCTAACTTTACAGCTTCTTTTGCATAGGCATACTGCCAGTAAGCTTTAGCAGCTGTTTCAATTACAGTAAGTCTCATGGAGAGGTAATCATAAGCTGAGGCGTGATACTGCTCTAGAGCCGCTTCATTTTGAGCCTTTAACTTACCGAATAAATCTAACTGGTATGACAGTGAGAATGAGCCCTGAGAGCTTTTATGATTACTGTCATGATAATCTAAAGCTCTTTTTGTCTCCGCGCCTAATTGAGCATTAGCTGTAGGATGGTTATTAGTTGATGTAAGATCTATATTTAACATTGCCTTTTCAAGATTTACATATGATGTTTTTAAATCATAGTTATTCTCTAAAGCTCTGTTAATTACAGTAGTTAACAGTTCATCTGAAAATTCCTGATAGTAAGTAGAACTTACATCTTTTCCTGTAAACTCCATAGCTTCCTTATATGAGGATACTGCCGGAAATTCAGGATTTTTATACTCAGTAAACATCAGAGAACATGAGCATAAAGACATACTCATTACTACTAAAGCAAGCTTCTTCAAGCATGATTTATGTAGATTTTCTCTATGTAAACAACAATTATGATTACTTTTAGTCATATCAAAATCTCGTAATACTTCTCATAACCAAGCTTTATAGTCTTTAACTAAGCTTTTACAGTTTTGCTCATTTGCTCGACAATCTTCTCAGTTACTTTGTAAGCTTTATTAAATGAATTTACAGGCAGACATTCATAAGGACCATGACAATTTAGAGCACCTGTAAAAATGTTTGGTGTAGGCAATCCTTCATTTGACAGGTTAGAACCGTCTGTGCCACCACGGACCTTGTTCTCAACAATTGCAACACCTGCTTCTGTATAAGCTCTTCTTAAGATCTCAAGAATTTCTTTATGCTCATTTAAAACCTGCTCCATATTAGCGTATTGGAACATGGTCTTTAAGGTAACACTACCTTCACCATAGCGGTCATTTAATAAAGACACGATCTTGTCTAATACAGACAAACGCTTATCCATACCATCTTTTGTGAAGTCACGGATGATCATGTTTATCTTCGCGCTCTCAGTGGTACCTTCAAATTTATGTACATGGTAAAAGCCTTCCTCTCCTTGAGTATTTTCAGGCTTTTCATCACGTGGCAACATATTGATAAATTCATTGGCAATAGAAATGGCATTCTTTAAGGTCTTGTAAGCTACAGCTGTATGCACTGACAGTCCTTTGAAATTTACAATTGCACCATAGGCATTGAATGTAGCAACATCAAGCTCACCTTCTTTAGTACCATCAACCGTTACACCATAGTCACAGTTAATTTCTTTGACATCAAGATGAGTTGAAGACAGACCAATCTCCTCATCAACTGAAAAGATTATCTTTAAAGGTCCATGCTTTAAATTCTGATTAACCTTCAAATTGTGCATTAAGTATAAAAGCACGCTAATACCGGCTTTATCATCAGCTCCTAAAAGAGTGTTACCGTCTGTTACGATAATGTCTTGACCTTTTAAATCATCAAGATCTCTACAAATTGATTTATCAAGGATTAAGCCATTTTCAAGTTTGATAGCTCCACCTTGATAGTTTTTAACAAGGTGAGCTTTTACATCGGCACCAGAGCAGTCTGGTGCGGTATCCATATGAGCTAAAAGACATAGTGACTTTGCTTTTTCACAACCCGCACTTGCAGGTATGGTTACAGTAACCACACCTTTGTCATCTTGTTTTGCCAAAAATCCTAATTCACTGATCCTTGAAATTAGGTAAGCTCCAAATCTTAACTGACCTACTGTTGATGGTACTGTCTTTGATGCAGGATCAGACTTAGTATCGATAACTATCAGATCTTTGAAAATATTAACTAAAGGATCTACTCCACACAGATTATCAAAATCTTTAGTAGTACCCTCTTGCAGATTCTTTTGTATATTTTCTTGCATATTTCTATCCTTACTCTCTAGCTAGAGCATCAATAGGGTTCAATCTTGCAGCAGAACGAGCTGGCATATAACCAAACAGCACACCAATTATGGATGAGGTTAAGACCGCAATTACAATTGAAGCTAATGAGAATGATAATGGAATGTCTGGTACGAATATTGATAGAACATAACCTGTTACCATCGAAAAGACTACACCTAACATACCGCCGATTAAGCAGACCGTTACAGATTCAATCAAAAACTGCGTCATGATATCAGAGCGTCTTGCACCTACTGCCATTCTAATACCAATTTCACGGGTTCTTTCAGTTACAGATACCAGCATAATGTTCATCACACCGATACCGCCTACAACTAAGGAGATCACCGCAATTGCAGAAATTAACAGTGTAAAGGTACCTGTTGCTTGGTTAATTGATTTCATAATGGTGTCAGATGACATCATAAAGAAATCTTTTCTGCCATGACGTGATTTTAGAAGTGAGGTAATTGAAGCTTCAGCTACAGCAGGAGAGAAGCCATCAGCTGTTCTTACAATAATCGATGAGATATAGTTCTGCTTTACAATTCTGTTCATCATGGTGCTGTATGGCACGTAAATGTACAGATTGTCAGAAGGTCTGAACGCTACTTCTTTATCTACAAGTAAACCAATTACAGTAATTGGTTTACCCTGTACAAACAGTCTTTTTCCGATTGGATCTTCATTTTTGAAAAAGGTGTTTTTAGTGTTGTAGTCAATAACACCTACCTGAGGAGATAAAGAAGCTTCATCCTCAGAGAACATTCTGCCCTTTTCAATCTCCATACCATAAACTCTAAAGTACTCTCCTGATACACCCATAACGGTTGCTGTTGCATCGACGTTGTATCTTTGGACCATACCTGAGTTTTGTACTGTAGGAGAGGCTGAATCGACAAAAGGCTGACCTTTTAGAGCTTTAAGATCTTTTACGGATAAAGTTCTGACTTTACCTGATCTCATATCACCCATTCTCTCACCAGGCATAATGGTGATGGTATTAGTACCCATAGATGAGATGTTTGAGATGATCTGATCGGAAGCACCTCTTGCAAGAGCCACAACCGTTACCACCGACATAATACCGATGATAATACCTAACATGGTCAATAAGGTTCTCATGCGATTAGAGATCATGGCTCTAATTGCCATGGTGTAAGCTTCTTTGAATCTGTCAAAATAAGCTCTGTAAGAATTTACCACCTTGTCAGAGAAGTGAACTGACTGTGAATCATCCTCTTGATTCTGATGATCTGGAATATTGTCATTTACAGTATCAGATTCAATAGCACCATCTTTAATGGTAATTACTCTGTGGGCATGAGCTGCAATTCTAGGATCATGAGTAACTAAGATCACAGTGTGACCTTCTTTATTTAACTCAGTTAAAATGTCCATCACCTCAGCGCCTGACTTTGAGTCTAAGGCACCGGTTGGCTCATCAGCTAAAATAATCTGACCACCGTTCATCAGAGCTCTAGCAATAGATACTCTTTGCTGCTGACCGCCTGATAACTGTGAAGGCTTGTTTTCTGTTTTATTACCTAAACCTAAAATTTCTAGTAATTTAACTGAGCGAGACTCTCTTTTTTCTTTGCCGGTACCAGAGTAAATAGCTGGTACCTGCACGTTTTCCATCGCATTTAAATGACCTAGTAGGTGGTAGCGCTGGAAAATAAAGCCAAAGAAATCACGTCTTAAGGAGGCTAGCTCATCAGGGAGCATGTTAAAAGTATCATGACCGTCGACCTGATAACTACCTTCTGTAGGAGTATCAAGACAGCCTATGATATTCATTAAAGTAGACTTACCAGAACCCGATGGGCCAATGATGGCAACTAACTCTCCTTTATTGATGCTAAGGTTAATGCCATGCAGTACTTCTACCTTAGACTCGCCTTGTCCAAAAGACTTTTTAATGTCTTTTAAATTTAAAAGCACTTTACTCATTAGAATGGACCTTTTCTACGTCTATCATTCTTCATGGCAGCTTCTTCAGCTGTTTTAACATCATCACCGATAACTACTCTATCCTCAGGAGTAATGCCTGAGATTACCTCGATGTACTGATCGTCCTTTAAACCTGTTTTAATTTTTCTAGGCTGTACCTTGTCATCACTGTCTAAAACATAGACAGTACACTCATTTTCACCCATGGTTCTCATAGCTGTAAGAGGCAAGGTTAAGACATCCTTTTTTGAAGCTACATCAATAGTGACATCTGCTGTCATATCAATACGTAGAGTTCTGTCATAGTTATCTGCAATTACATCTGAGTTATAGTAAATTGCAGTTGAGCTCGTACTTGAGCTTGAAGATGATGAGCTTGAGGTAGTAGCAGTTGATGACTCATAAGATGATGGAGCAGGATCGATTCTGTCTAACTTACCTTTAAACTCTCTGTATGGAAGACCTAAGATGGTAAAAGTACAATCCATGCCTGGCTTTACGTTCACCACATCAGCTTCAGAGATCTCAGTCTCTACTTTCATATGATCTAATGTTGCTAAACGTAAAATGGTAGGAGTGGTCTGATTAGCGTTAACAGTCTGACCTTCAGATACTACGGTTGCATAGACAGTACCATCAATAGGAGCCTTAATCTTGGTGTAACCTAAATTGGTATTTGCATCATCTAATGACAATTGAGCTTTTTCTTTCTGAGCTTTTAACTCTTTTAGTGAAGCTAATGCCATGTCATAGGCAGCAGAAGCCACCTCAGCATCCTGTTTTGAGGTTGCATCAGCTTTTACCAGACGCATCTGACGCTCATACTCAAGTTTTAATTTCTTTAACTCAGCGTTTTTTGAAGAAATCTGAGCATCAATAATAGCAATTTGAGCTTTAGCTGTTTTTAGAGCAGTTTCCTGAATCTTAGGATCGATTTCACACAGAAGCTGACCTTGCTTTACCTCGTCACCTGTCTGTACATAGAGTTTTAAAATCTGACCTGAAACCTGAGCACCGACATCAACCTGAGTCTGACCTGCAATAGTACCGGTTGCAAATACCTTTTTACTGATATCTCGTTTTTGAGCATTAACGGACATATAGCTTACAGGTTCGGTTTTTAAAAAGTTGTAACCTGCGTAGCCTACCAAGCATAAAGCGATTACTGATAAACAAGCATACTTCTTAAATTTTGGAGATTTTTTGATATTCTTTATATCCAACATAGAAATTCCTATTTTCATGCATGCTGACATTTTGAGATAATAAAAGACAATCTGATTTTTAGTATTTTTCTAGCGTAATTTTATTTTTTTGAAATTAGCAATTACTTAGATCATAAATAAAATAGTAAGCGTATTCTAACATCAAGATAAAGAGATTTTTATTTCAATTGTCGAGTTATTAAACACTGTTTTAAAACTATACTTACTATCTAGATCTTGTAATCAGAAAAAGTAACAGCCAATTTCTTAGATGATGTTCTTATATGAAGGTTAAAAAATGAGTTCAGAGCAGAGAGCTAACAATGTTGCCACAATTATCTTAAACGAAGGCAGAGAAAAGTCTTTGTTGCGCCACCATCCTTGGATTTTTTCAAAGGCAATTCAAAGCACTGATGACTCATTACAAATGGGACAGACTGTTGAAGTTGTAAATCAGGCTGGTGATTTCTTATGTTATGGTCTGTACAGTCCAAATTCACAGATTAGAGTAAGAGCTTTATCTTTTGATGAGAAGGTAAAAATCACAGATGAGCTTATTGCCTCAAGAGTAAAAGATGCTATCTCATTAAGAAAAAATGTATTTGCCCGTGGCAATGACGGTGTAAGACTTATCTCATCTGAAGGCGACTTGCTACCTGGCTTGATTGCAGACAAGTACAATGAGTTTATTGTAATTTCCATCTCCTCATGCGGTATGGAAAGATATAAGAACATCATTTGTCAGACTTTAAAAGAAATCTTCCCAGAATGCTCAATTTATGAAAGATCAGATACCAAATCTAGAGCTAAAGAAGGCTTACCTGTAAGAAAAGGTGTAGTTATTGGAAGTGAACCTGATGACACCATCTATGTTCGTGAAGAAGGTCAGGTATATATTCCTGTTGATATCAAAAACGGTCATAAGACAGGAGCTTATCTTGATCAGAGACTATCTAGAATTAAGGCTGGCTCCTTATCAAAAGGAGCTTCAGTATTAAACTGTTTCTCATACACTGGTGGCTTTGGTCTTTGGGCATTAAAAGGTGGCGCAAAGCGCATTGAAAACGTAGATGTTTCAGAGCATGCCCTAAACGCAGCCAAAACAGGTGTAGCATTCAACCATTTAGATCCAGGTCGTTGTAAGTTCCTCAAAAAAGATGTCTTTGCATACTTGCGTGAGCAGGTAGAAAAAGGCGCTAAATATGATTTGGTAATTCTAGATCCTCCTAAGTTTGCTGAAAGCGCAGCTAACTTAAAGAAAGCTTGTCGTGGATATCAGGACATTAACAGATTAGGTCTTAAGCTTGTAGCTAAAGGCGGTCATCTGTTGACTTTCTCATGCTCAGGTCTTGTAGATCCAGCCCTCTTCCAAAAGATTGTCGCAGATGCTGCAATTGATGCAGGTGTTGATGGACGTGTTTTAGGCACTCTAAGACAGGATGAGGATCATGTAGTATCACTGCCTTGTCCAGAAACTTTCTACTTAAAGGGCTTAGATATTGCTGTAATGTAGCCATAAATAGATCTAGAGGATAAGTTATTATGATTAGCTATCAAGTTGTAAGAGTTACTCCTTTTGCTCAAAATTGCAGGATCTTTATCAATCAGGATAAAAAACAGGCAGTAGTAAGTGATCCAGGTGCTCGAGCTGACGATATTTACACAGCTCTTCATGATTCCAAAATTGAGTTAAAAGCAATTTTGATTACCCATATGCATTTAGATCATGTAGGAGGAGTAGCCAGACTTCATGAGTTATCTAAAGCCAAAATCTATGGTAGCTCTATCGAAGACTCCCCTTTATTGTTATCTTTAGACAAACAAGCTCAAGCTTTTGGTCTTAATAAAGCTCCTATCTTTGATACTCAGTATTTAAAAGATGGAGAGATTATTACCCCAATGGATGACTTTAGTTTAAAAGTCTTATCAACACCTGGTCATACACCAGGCGGTGTGAGCTACTATTGTGAAAAAGAAAAGTATGTTTTAACAGGTGATACCCTATTTGAAGGATCTGTTGGTAGAACAGATTTTCCTTTAGGAAATACTGATGATTTGATGCAGTCAATTAAAGAAAAGCTCTTTACCTTACCACCTGAGACTACAGTGCTGTCAGGTCACGGTCCTGACACTAGCATAGGTGAAGAAAAAGCAAATAATCCATTTGTGTACTAGTTGTTGTATGCATATCTTTTCGGACAGTACTAATAAATAGTGAGCAGAAAATAAGATTGCTTACAAGTCATTAAGTCCATACTACATGAGGTTAACATTACATGAGGAGGTTGCTCTCCTCATGTTTAATACAGGCTAAAAAAGATACTAACTCTTGATGCTAGTTGTCTTTAAAAGTTTTCGTACTGAAACTGTCTATTACTTTTGATATTCCTCAATTACAAAACTTTCATAAAGTGGCTTTTATATGTGCTCTATAAAAGGAAAATATTTTCTCTTGATTGATAAGACTGTAAGGTAGGAGATGGCAAATTAGACAATTGCTTTTGCCATCTTATCCTTTCTAAAAAAAAGCAGAGACTATTTAAAAAGATCAGATAACTCTTCTTTTGAAAGTAAAGGCATACCTCTGAACTTGCGCTCTTGATTGATAAGATTCTCTTCTACGTCCTCAAGATCGATTCTTAAGAAATATCCTTTTTCTTCTAGTGCCTTGTCAAGATCTTCAACACTAACTTTAGGCAGTGTTTTATGCTTTGATAAAGCAAACATCATGACAAATTCTGGTGTTCCAAAAGCATCTAATAAAGCTGCAGGAATATGTGAGAATACATCCTTTTCTTTTAAGTAAAGATATCTGCCCTGTTTATTATGACTCTTGTATACAAATACCAATCTCTCAGACATATTAACTCCGCTTCAAATGATAAATTAATGACGAAAACTTCGTATTTTTATGCACGCAAATTAACTTTGAAAGTAAATGTTGATGCTGTACAAAGCCAAAACTTTACAAAATACGCAAAATCTAAAAGATTAGGCATATTTTGTGGGCTGTGCGACAACCTTTTACGCACATTTTAGTGCTTATATGCTAAAATTTGAAGAATTAGATTGTAGTTACAACAAGGATTAAATAATGTCTCTAGGACAGAACAGCAGTACCTTAAATCACGGCGCAAGTATCGTGCGTACAGGCTATTCTTTCAACACTATTTCTCTTTGTGAAGGTTCTGTAAAAGAACTTGAAAATGTTTTAGAGCAGAAAATTGCTCCTAATAAAGAAATTTATGAAAATACACCTGTAGTAATAGATGTCTCACAGGTTAATTTCTTAGTTGATGTGGACTACAATGCTCTTTGCGAAAAATGCAGAGAATACTCAATTTATCTGATTGGACTTTCAGGTATTCATACTGAAGAAAGAGCCAATATTCTCATTTCAAGACACATTCCTATCGTTAATTCTTCAAAATTTGCAAGAATTCGTGAAGAAAACTTCAAGCCAAAAGTTATTGAAAAGACTGTTGAAGTTAAAGTGCCTTATGAGGTTAAAGTTCCATATGAAGTAAAGATAGCAGAGCCTCTACTTGTGGTTGAACACAATGTAAGAGCAGGAGAGCTTATTTCAGCTCCTGACAACTCTGTGGTTATCTTTGGTAATGTTGCAAGAACTGCAAGAGTGATAGCATCTCACAATGTTATAATTTTTGGTGATCTTTTAGGTGAGGTTTACGCAGGATCTCCTAAAGATAAAGATACTCAAGGATATAAAGATGCTTTCATTTACGTAGGAGGGATGTTCCAACCTACCCTGCTTGCTATCTGCGGACAGTATCAGACTGCTGATGATATGGAAATGACAAGTGCACTCAAAGAGATTTACAACCAAGAGTGCAGAGCCAAGATTACATTAGACGGCAGAGCATTAAACTACCGCCTTATCTGAATTCAAAACTAATTAAGTTCTAACAAGGAAAAAAGGAAATTATGTCAGAACAGGATTTAAATAAGAATAACGAAAAAGTAGAAGACGCTAAAGAAACTACTGCAAAAGAGAATACCGAAGTTGCAACTGAGGAAGCTAAAAAAGCTTCTGATGAGAAGGCAACTGAAGTAAAAGAAGAAAAGAAAGAAGATACTAAAGATGATAAAAAAGGCATCAGCAAAGAGCCTTTTAAAAATCTTAAAGTTATCGTTGTAACCTCTGGTAAAGGCGGTGTAGGTAAGACCACCTCATCAGCTGCTATTGCTACAGGTTTAGCTCAGAAAGGTCATAAGACTGCTGTTTTAGACTTCGATGTAGGTTTACGTAACCTTGACCTTATCATGGGCTGTGAAAGACGTGTGGTATATGATTTCATCAACGTTATTCAGGAAGAAGCTAAATTAAACCAGGCTTTAATTAAAGACAGACACGTAGACAATCTTTACGTGCTACCAGCATCTCAGACCAAAGATAAAGATGCTTTAACTCAAGAAGGTGTTGAGAAAGTTCTTCGTGAGTTAGATGACATGAACTTTGAGTTCGTTGTTTGCGATAGCCCTGCTGGTATCGAAACAGGTGCTTTAATGGCTTTATACTTTGCTGATGAAGCTATCGTTACAACAAACCCTGAGGTTTCATCTGTACGTGACTCAGACAGAATCATTGGTATCTTAAATGCTAAATCACGCCGCTCTGAGTTAGGCATGGAACCTGTTACTGCAAAACTTCTTCTAACAAGATATGTTCCTAGCCGTGTTAAGAAAGCTGAGATGTTATCAGTTGAAGATGTTCAGGATCTGTTAACCATTCCTTTATTAGGTGTAATTCCTGAATCTGCTGATGTTCTAAAGGCATCAAATGCTGGTAACCCAATCATTCTAGATACAGAGTCAGATGCAGGTAAGGCTTATGCTGATGCTGTTGAAAGATTATTAGGAAATGAAGTTCCATTACGTTTTGTTACCGAAAAGAAAGGCTTTTTAAGCAAACTTTTAGGTAAGGGTAAATAAAGACTGGAGGATCTATGTCAATTTTAAAGGCTATCTCAGATGCCATTTTTAAAGATAAGTCAGAATCCTCTGCCGTATCTGCAAAACAGCGCCTACATTTAGTTCTAATCAATGACCGTGCAGGTCGTAGTACTCCTGACTACATGCCAAAGCTACGTCAGGAAATTTTTGAAGTACTGAAAAAGTACATTCAAATTGATTCTGAGCAAGACGTTGAGTTTAATATTGCCAATAAAGACAATACCTCAATTATGGAAATGTCTGTTTCTTTAGAAAAGAAAGATGAGACTGAAGAGAATAAATAGACTTTGATTCTAAATTCTAACCTACAGAGATCGTAATCACTCGCTTTGCTCTGTACCTTAAGAAAAAGAATTAAATGTCACAAAGAGAGATCTCTAGTTTTTAGAGGTCTCTTTTACTAGCTAAATTCCTCAATAAATAATTTTCAATCCATTTTTTCATCTGTAGCAATCTCTATCAAATGAGTAGTCGATAAAATTAACTTAACTACTGATGTATGATCAGGCGCTGTTTCAGACCTTAAGTCACACTGTTATAAATTATATATAACGAGAGTTTTATCAAAAAAGCAGAAAGAGTTTTTATTTGCGGCACTTATTGTCACTAAAAACCGTATTTTGAAATACTATTACGCTATACTTTAGAAAGAATAAAAGACATTTTAAAAACAGGATCTACTGATGAGCAACAAACAATTCTTACCATTACCAACAAGTGTTGATAACTTTGCAGAGTTAATCACTACTAGTTGCTACTATGTTGATAAGACACCTTACTTAAAAGAAGTGTTTGCAGATATCACTAC